>CAYYCF010000117.1:3991-7544 GCA_964470235.1 uncultured Anaerolineales bacterium
ATACGAATGGCGCGCGCGCGGTCGCGGACGAGTTCGGCGTCGGGCAGTGCGCCCATCGCGTCGGCGCGTTTGAGGCGCGAGCGCTCGAAGTTGCCGTCGAGGGCCAGTTGGAGGTTGGGGTCGGCCAGGGCGGAGGCGATGCGGGAGGAAAACGTCATGGAGAGGCGTGAGGCGTGTTGCGCGTTGAAAGACTAATTTGACGCTGGATCGCGTCTATGCTAATATGATCTCAAATCGGGTGGCCTGTTGATTTCCCGGCGTTCCACCGGGATGTAGGCAGGCAGCAGAGCGCACTACCCCAAACGCGCCCCCCCGGTTTTTTCATTTAAGCGCCCCGATAAACTCCTCTTTCGCAATCACTCGATCTGCGCGATGTTCTCCTCGATAGACACGCCAAGCCAGATGATGGGCAGGTGATTTCTTTCCGATTCTACGAAAAGTCACTTGATCTTTCGAGAATAAGGGAAACCTTTGCCAGATAAGCACGAGCAACATACCACGCAAGTCTTGTTCGCGCCCGGCGAATTCGATATCAATCATAATGTGGGCAATTCGCTTCAGGTCGTCTTTGAGTAAGAGGTAAAAACCGGCGGCTAACATTCGCAAGAATCGAACTTTGCTCGATATACGACGCTGCCGAAGGAATTCTAACCCCGCGCGCTTGACTGATACTGGAATGCGGATCGCCCAGTTAGATCCGTCAGAAAAAGCGAGAACGGTATCCACCGAAAGGTCTTCAATCTTTCCACTTTGGTCCACTTCGACATTGGTCATGTCGTTTACAAGTTATTTGCCAACACTTCCGCCAAATGTGCCACCCTCTGCGCCCCGCCCTGACGGTGCAACCCGCCGTTGATGTGGGTGAGGCAACTGGCGTCGCTGGTGACGACGGGCGCGGCGGTGGCGCGGATGTTGTCCATCTTGCGCGCCAGCATTTCGCCGGACACGTCGGGCATTTTGATTGAGAAAAGTCCGCCGAAACCGCAACATTCTTCCGCGCCGGGAAGTTCGACGATCGTCGCGCCGCGCACGCGCGAGAGCAGGGCCAGCGGCGCGTCTTTTTCATTCAAACCGCGCAAGAGATGGCAGGAGGGGTGATACGTCAGAACGCCGTCGTAACGCGCCCCCACGTCCGTTACTCTGAGTTCGTGAACGATGTATTGCGAGAATTCAAAGATGCGAGCGGCGAGGGCATTGGCTCGCGGGAGGTTGATCGGGTCGTCGGCGAACAGATCGGGGTAGCCGTGTTTGATCATGGCGGCGCACGATCCGGAGGGGGTGACGATGGGGCCGTCGGTTTGCGAGAATACGTCGAGGAAGTGGCGAGCAACGGCGCGGGCGTCGGCGCGGTATCCGCCGTTGTAAGCCGGTTGGCCGCAGCACGTTTGCGCGGCCGGGAATTCGACGCTGGCTCCGGCGCGCTCCAGCACTTTCACGACTGCCTCGCCGATGTCGGGGTAAAGAGAATCGATGATGCAAGTGATAAACAGTTGGACGACAGGCATCGATTCACCGCCGAGACGCAGAGCTCGCGCAGAGTTCGCAGAGTTTCAACATAAATTCTCGGCGCGCTCTGCGCCTTCTTTGCGTCTCGACGGTTAATTTCATGCCGATTTCAAACTCTCACGCAGGGCGGAAAGAGTTTAACGGCCACGACGCGATCCATGAGCGGATCGTGGGCGCGAAAGACGGCAGCGGCGCCGCCCTGGCCGATTTTGGATTCGAGGCGGTAGCGGGAGGCGAGAAGGTGAGTGGGGGCAACCATTAGCCAAAAGCAAACACCTTCAACTCTACGGATTTGAACGGTAGCGCTTCGCCATGCACCATCCGCCTGATCTGCTCAGTTGTTTCACGGCTAAACGTGGCTTCGCCGCAACGCACGCACACGCGAGCCGGAATATTTTCAACCAGGACAGGCTGACCATCAATCTGAAAGAGTTCGTCAACGGCTGTCTCACGAAACTCCGTCGAACCACAGACATGACATTGAAGCATCTTACTTCCTCTTTGAGTAATTATCTGTCCATTCCGACTCGTCAGGTTCGTACAACGTGATGATCTTCGTCAACTCGGAGTCGGCTAGCGAAACCTGCACATGCAAAGGGCGCTTCGCATTCGTAAAGCCCAAAAGTAAAGCGCTCGGCGCATATTTATCTTCAGGATAATTCTCTATCGCAGTTGCATTTGCTCCTGCTTGCCGAATTTCAGTGTCGCTAATGTTGCGCTCGACGGCACGCTTAAATGCGTGTTGGCTAAACTCAAACTGACCGGCGACAAGTGACGTGCGAGTTTCGTCTAGCGTCTTCATATGGAGGAACTTATATGTCCAAATTCCTCACATCTTTGGCATGCGTCTGAATAAACCTGCGGCGCGGCGGCACGGCGCTGCCCATGAGCATGTCGAAGGTGCGGTCGGCGGCGGCGGCGTCTTCGATGGTCACTTGCAGCAGAGTCCGGTGGGCCGGGTCCATCGTCGTGTCCCATAACTGTTCGGGGTTCATCTCGCCCAAGCCTTTGTAGCGTTGCAGGCCGGCTTTATCCGCGCCCGCGCCAAACGATTTGAGTAATTTGTCTTTCTCGCCGTCGCTGTAGACGTATTGCACTTGCTTTTTGTGTTCCACGCGGTAGAGCGGCGGCTGGGCAATGTACAGATGCCCGTTCTCGATGAGCGTCTGCATGTAACGGAAGAAGAAAGTGAGCAAGAGCGTGCGGATGTGGCTGCCGTCCACATCGGCGTCGGTCATGAGCAAGATGCGATGGTAGCGCAGGCCGGTCAAGTCGAAGCCCTCGCCGATGCCCGTGCCCAGCGCCGAGATCAGCGCCTTCACTTCGTTGTTGCCCAGAATCTTGTCGAGCCGCGTGCGCTCGGTGTTGAGAATCTTGCCGCGCAAGGGCAGGATGGCTTGAAAATGACGGTCGCGGCCCTGTTTTGCCGAGCCGCCGGCGCTGTCGCCCTCGACGATGTACAACTCGCACTTGGCCGGGTCGCGTTCCGAGCAATCGGCCAGTTTGCCGGGCAGAGTCAAACTCTCGAGCGCGGATTTGCGGATGACCAGGTCGCGCGCTTTGCGGGCCGCGTCGCGGGCGCGAGCCGAGGTCAGACACTTCTCGATAATCGCTTTCGCTTCGCGCGGGTTCTCTTCGAGGAAGGCGCTGAAGGCGTCGCCCAACACGCGCTGGACGAGGGTGCTGACTTCGGGGTTCATCAACTTCACTTTGGTCTGGCTCTCGAACTGCGGCTCGCGGTGCTTAATGCTCACGATGCCGGTGACGCCTTCGGTCGTGTCATTGCCGGTGAAGTTGGGGTCGGACTCTTTGAGCAGTCCAGCTTTGCGGGCGTAATCGTTGAGGGTGCGAGTGAGCGCCGTGCGCAGGCCGGTGAGGTGCGTGCCGCCGTCAATCGTATTGATCGTATTGGCAAACGAGTACACCGACTCGGCGTAAGCATCGGTGTATTGGAAAGCCACTTCCACGCCCACGCCGTCCACTTCCTTCTCAACGTAGATCACCGGATGGAGCGTTTCTTTGTTGCGGTTGAGATAGCGCACAAAGG
>CAYYCF010000118.1:0-2093 GCA_964470235.1 uncultured Anaerolineales bacterium
GCGTGATTGACGTGCGCGACGGCGTGTTGTACGAGCAGGGCGAAGTGATCGCGGCTTGAGTCCCGATTCCAAATGCGACCCACGTCAATCGCCGGACACCGGCGTTTGACTTTTCAGGTTCTCCCGACTTTGGCGGGAATTGAACCGCAAAGGCGCGAAGGACGCCAAGTTGTCCAAAGTTCTTTGCGCTCTTAGCGTCTTCGCGGTGAAAAATTTCCCGTTGATTCCGGAAGAGTCACAATTCACTTGCAACGCAAGGGAGTTACTACAATGAAGAATATTTTCTCGATCCTTTTGCTTGGCGGCCTCGTGCTTGCCGCCTGCGGTACGGCCACGCCCACGCCGGACACGAGCAACATTCCGGTAGTCACCGACGATTTCGCCGTGACTGCCGAGGGTCGCTTGCTGCCCGGCCAGTACGCGCAAATTTCGTTTAGCGCCGGCGGCAAAGTGGCTGAATTGCTCAAAGCCGAAGGCGACACGGTGACCAGCGGCGACGTGATTGCGCGGCTGGAAAACAGCGAGGCCCTGCAAGCCGAAGTGGCCCGCGCCGAGACGGAAGCGCTCAACGCGCAGCAGGCGCTCGACGATTTGAACGAGACCGCCGACGTGGCCGCGGCTCAGGCGCAGTTGGCCGTGGCCAACGCCCAAGACGCGCTGGACACGGCCCGGCGTCACCTCAACGGCCTCAATAATCCCGACCTGAAATGGTATCGCGATCAACTGAAAGATAAGCAGGACGTGCTGTTGACCGCGCAGGAAAACGTCGAGGTCACCGACATCGGCTCGCTTAGAGCCGGTCTGCAGGCGGCGCGCGACGGCCTCAAGATCATGGATGAGCGTTTGGGCAAGATCAAGTCGGCCATTGACGGCTGTTCCACCTGCGATCCGAAACGCTCGGTGACGGTGGACGGCTTCCCGCAAACATTGGAGGACGTGCAGGACGCGCGGAACGATGCGGCCAACGCCGTGCGGGAGCTTGAAATCAAAGTGACGCAGGCCGAGCGCGGCAATCAAACGGCGATAGACGACGCGCAAAAGGCGGTGGATGACGCGCAGAAAAATTTGGACCGCGCTCTGGGCGATCCGAATGCTATTGATCTGGCAGTGGCTCAAGCCAAAGTGGAAGTGGCCAAAGCGGATTTGGCCGAAGCGCAGACGAAGTACGACAAAATGAAAGGGGGGCCCGATCCCGATAGACTGGCCTCGGCTCAAGCGCGACTGGCGAGCGCGCAAGCGGGACTCACGGCGGCCAACGCCGCGTTAGACAACATTGAACTACGCGCGCCGTTTGGCGGCACACTGGCCGGCCTCAAACTCAAGGTGGGCGAGCAAGTTGCGCCCGGCGCGCCGGTGGCCACCCTGGCCGATTTCTCCAAATGGATTGTCGAGACGGACAACTTGACGGAGATCGAAGTGGTTAGAGTCAAAGCGGGACAGAACGCAACCATCACGTTGGACGCTCTGCCCGACGTGACTTTGCACGGCGTGGTGGAGAAAGTGGCCTCGGTGTTTGAAGAGAAGCGCGGCGACATCACCTACACCGTCACCATCGCCCTCACCGACGGCGACTCGCTCATGCGCTGGGGCATGACCGCCGTGGCGACGTTTGAAAAGTGAAACGGACTTCGCAAATTGGGGACGGTGTCGAGCCGTCCCTTCTATTTGACAACGGATGAAACGGATGTAAACGGATGTTTTTATATATCCGTTAATATCCGTTGAATCCGTTGTCAAAAAATGGGCAATGAGGACTATGAGTGAAAGGATCGGTTTCATCGGCCTGGGCATCATGGGGCGGGGGATGGCGCGGAATCTATTGAAGGCCGGATTTGAGTTGCGCGTCTGGAATCGCACCGCCAGCCGCATAGACGAACTGGCCGCCGACGGCGCGCAGCGGACGGCCAGCCCCGCCGACCTCGCGGCGCAAAGCGACGTGATCGTGATTTGCGTGAGCGACACGCCGGATGTTGAGGCGGTGGCGCTCGGCGAGGACGGAATCATTTTCGGCGTCAAGCCCGGCTCGCTCGTGATTGATATGAGCACCATCAGCCCGCACGCCACGCGCGTAATCGCGACGAAATTGAAAGGGA
>CAYYCF010000118.1:2193-7515 GCA_964470235.1 uncultured Anaerolineales bacterium
ATGAGCACCATCAGCCCGCACGCCACGCGCGTAATCGCGACGAAATTGAAAGGGAAGGGCGCGCATATGCTCGACGCGCCCGTCAGCGGCGGCAGTGAGGGCGCGGCGCGCGGCACGCTGTCGATCATGGTCGGCGGCGAGGCCGATCAATTTGCGCGCGCTCTGCCCGTTTTTCAAGCTCTGGGCAAAACTATCACCCACGTCGGCGAACACGGCGCGGGGCAGATGGTGAAGCTCGTGAATCAAATTCTTGTGGTGGGCAACGCGCTGGCGATGTGCGAAGCCCTGCTGTTCGCGCAAGCCGGCGGCCTCGATTTGCGGAAGACGCTGGACGCGGTGGCCGGCGGCGCGGCGGGCAGTTGGATGTTGAGCAGTCGCGGCCCGCAAATCATCAACCGCGACTGGCGTCCCGGTTTCACCATTGACCTGCAACAAAAGGACGTTCGGTTGATTCTCAGGGCCGCCGACGAACTGGGCGTGCCGCTGTTGGGGACGGGCACGATTTTCAATTTGTATCGAATGCTTCAGTCGCAAGGGCTGGGCGCGGAAGGCAACCATGCGCTGATCAAGGCGTTGGAAAAATTGTCGGGGATTGAGGTGGGGGCAGTACAGAATGGGTGATTTGAACGAAGTGCGCGAGCGCATTGTGGGCGTGCATCAAGCCGTGCCACTGCTCGACGGCGAGATACGCACGTACATTAACTTCGACAACGCCGCCAGCACGCCGGTTTTGCAGGACGTGCTGGACACCGTGAACGACTTCATGCAATGGTATTCGTCGGTGCATCGCGGCACGGGGTTCAAAAGCCGAGTGGCGACGCAGGCCTACGACGACGCCCGTCGCATCGCAAGCGACTTTGTGGGCGCAAACGAGCGCGAGCACACGGTCATCTTCGGCAAGAATACCAGCGAGGCGATTAACAAACTGTCGTACCGACTGCCGCTGAAAAAAGACGACGTGGTGGTGGCGTCCTTGCTTGAGCATCACAGCAACGATCTGCCGTGGCGCGCCCAATGCCGCGTGGAGCATATCGCCGCCGACGCCGAAGGGCGGCTGGACGAAAACGATTTTGATCGCTTGCTGGCGAAACACAAAGGGCGGGTCAAACTGGTGGCCGTCACCGGCGCGTCCAACGTCACCGGCTGTTTGCCGGACGCCCACCGCCTGGCGCAAAAAGCCCACAAAGCCGGGGCGCAAATTCTGGTGGACTGCGCGCAGCTCGCGCCGCACCGCAAAGTGGACATGGGCGCGCTTGGCGATCCGGCGCACTTCGATTACGTTTCGATCTCGGCGCACAAAATGTACGCGCCCTTCGGCACGGGCGCGTTGATCGGCCGGCGCGACACGTTTGAGCGCGGCGAGCCGGAGTATCGCGGCGGCGGCACCATCGAGATCGTCACACTCGATTCGGTGGATTGGTCGGGGCCGCCGGAGCGCGACGAAGCCGGGTCGCCCAACGTGGTCGGCGCGGTGGCGTTGGCGGCGGCCATCAAATCGCTGGAGTCCATTGGCATGGAGGCCATCGCCCGACACGAAGCGGAGTTGACGGCCTACGCCTTGCGGCGTTTGAGCGGCATCCGCCGCATCAAATTATATGGCGACACGAATCCGGACTCTGCGGCTAGCCGTTTGGGCGTGATCCCGTTCAATATGGAAGGCCGGTCGCATTTTTTGGTGGCCGCCATTTTGGGCGCGGAGTGGGGCATCGGCGTGCGCAACGGCTGTTTCTGCGCCCACCCGTATCTTTTGCATTTGATGGCCTTGCCGGAACATGAAACGCAGCGCGCCCGCGCGGATATTCTGGCGGACGACCGCCACGACATGCCCGGCATGGTGCGCGTGAGTTTCGGCATGTACAACACCACCGGCGAAGTGGATATTCTAGCCGAAGCGCTCACCGAGATCGCGCACGATCACTATGAGGGCCGTTACGAACAAGACCGCCGCTCCGGTGAATACCATGCCGCCGGTTGGAAGCCCGACCTGGGCGAGTATTTCAAGCTGTGAAAAGCTAATGGCGAAGAGGCCTCAGCCCTATGAGAGCAGGGCTTGTGGAAGATCCATGTATTGCTTGACTCTCCCTCCCCAACCGTGTTCCGCCGCGACGTGAAGCGCTTATGCCAGTATTTTGCGAAGTATGGCGTGGCCAGCGAGCCGTTGAAGTTGGCAGAGGATATGTGGGGGCGGTGTTACTGACTCTGGCTTGAAGTTAAGTTATGGAGCGATTTGAGGCCGGCCAGGAGGCGGGAGATGTCGGGTTCGGGGCGGGGGGCCGGGCCGAGGGCGTCGGCGGCGGGGAGGCCGAGCGCGCCGCGCAGGGTGTTGACGACTCCGCCCGCCAGCGCAAGCAAATCGTATCCGCCTTCGAGGACGAAGACGATTTTTCCACCACAATGTTTTTTCGCGATGGCGGTGAGCGCCGAGCCGAGCGCGTGATAACCCGCGCACGACAATTGCAGGTTGGCCAACGGGTCGCGCCAGTGCGCGTCGTATCCGGCAGAGACGAGCAGGATACCGGGCCGGAAACGGTCGGCGGTCGGGGCAACGATCTCGGCCATGATGCGGGCGAAGGCCAGGTCGCCCGCGCCGTCTGGGAGAGGAACGTTGATGGTGACTCCCTTGCCGCCGCCTTCCCCCGTTTCTTCGACCGTGCCCGTGCCGGGATAAATTCCAGATTGATGCGTCGAGATGAATAGGACGGACGGATCGGCATAGAACGCCGCTTGCGTGCCGTTGCCGTGATGCACGTCGAAATCGAAAATCATCACGCGGCCTGCGCCGAGTTGCTGCGCGCCGCGCGCGGCGACGGCGATGTTGTTGAAGAGGCAGAAGCCCATGGCTTGCGCGGGCGGGGCGTGATGGCCGGGAGGGCGGATCAAAGCGAATGCGGAATGTTCGCGATGCGTGCGGAATGCGGAATCGACGGCGGCCAGAGCGGCCCCGGCCGCTTGCGCGGCGCAGTCGAACGACTGCGGCGTGATGTATGTGGGCGCGTAATCAATGACGGCGGGAGCGCGGCGCATGGCGTTGCGGAGGGCGTCAATATAGCGCGGGTCGTGGACGGAGGCGAGTTGCGTGTCGGTGGCGGGCCGCGATGGGCGGCGGGTGACGAGGGGAGACAATTCGGCGTCGTCGGCCAGGGCGGAAAGGATGGCCGGGATGCGCGCGGCGTTCTCCGGGTGAGTCGGGTCGTTGTGTTCGGCGGAGGGGACGGCGAAAACGTTCATTCGACAAGCCTTTTTGTCTGATCGACCACGATCAGGAGGGCGACGGCGGCGAGGGCAGACTCTAAAAATAGAGGAAGAAAAAGCCCGGCAAGCCCGGCGCTGATCGGAAACACAAAACCCGACAGGGGCAGCGGCGCGTTGCTCAGAGCGGCCAGGCCAAAGGTGGCTGCTTGCTGCGCGGGCGCGAACACGAACAAGGCCAATACCAAGTTCAGGACGAAGGTGACGGCGACGGCAACCGCGCTGGATCGAGAGACGGCGGAGGAGAGCAAGCCGATGGCGCAGTTGTAGAGGAGGCTGGCCGCCAGTTCGACGATGAGGAAGGCGGTCACAAAAACCGCGCCCAGGGCGGTGATCATCCACAGGGCCACTTGCATAGGGGCCGTAACTTCAGGGTTGAGTCTGGGCGCGAACAACACCAGCACCGCAACGCCAACGGCCGTGGCCAACACTGCGGCGACTCGGGTGATCAACAGGGCGGCGATGGGCCAACGCAGCCAGGTCAGCAGGGCGACGATCTTTGCGCCGAGGATTTCCTGCGGAGCGAGTGTGGTCACGCGGAGAAGCGGCCAGTTGAGCGTTTCGCGCTCGCGGGCGATGACGGTGGCGGCGGCAACTGTCGTGATGATATTGACGCCCCAAGCGGCGAAGCTGTGCAAACTCCACAACCCAATGATCAAGGTCAGCCCGCCGACGGCGGCCAGCGCGCCCGGCGAATTATCTTCGAGCGCGGCGGGCAGCAGGCTCAGCCCGCACACGGCCGTGCAGCACAGGGGGAGAAACAAAAACGGAAGGAAGAGCCATCGCCAGCGGCCGGATCGCTTTTGCCACATGGCCGTTTCGCGCCGGAAGATGGGGTGCGCCGTAGTTGCCCAGCGAGGAAAGTTCACACTGGAAATTGTAACACGGCCAGCTTCGTGATGTATTGTATGATTGCCAAGCCGGTGCTGGCAATGTGAGAAAAAGGATGGCGGAGCTGACGATTCTTCACTTCAACGATCTTCACGGGAGACTCGAACAATGCGCGCCGTTGTTTACCCTCCTGCAACGCGCCCGCGCCGCTGCCGAGGCCGCCGGCCGCCGCGTGCTGGTATTCGACGGCGGCGACAGTTCCGACCGGGCGCGCCTGGAATCCGACATCACGAAGGGCCGCGCGAACTTCAAACTGCTCGAGGCGCTGGGCGTGCAAGCCAGCGTGATCGGCAACGGCGAAGCCCTGCACTGGGGACGCAAAGCGTTGGGCGCGCTCGTCCAGTCGGTGCGCTTTCCAGTGCTGGCGGCCAACCTGATTGATCTGACCAACCCCGACCAACTCGCCGCACCCGGACTCAAATCGTCGTGTGTTTTCGAGTTGGACGGAATCAAGATCGGCGTTGTCGGCGTGACGGCCGTGTATCGCTCCGGCTACGACCGCTTCGGCTATTTCTCCGCCGATCCGCGTCCGGCGCTGCAACGCGAAGTCGCCGCGCTCAAAGCGCATGGCGCAGCCATGATTATTTTGCTGTCGCACTTGGGCTACGCGCCGCCGGAGGAAAAACAAAAGTGGGCTGATCCGAATGCGCTCACCGACGACGAGGCCGCCGCGCTATGCCCGGAGATCGATCTCGTCGTCGGCGGCCACAGCCACCGGGCGCTCGAGTCGCCGCTGCAATTCGGCAAAGCGCTCGTCGTGCAGGCAGGGGATTATGGGGGCTACCTGGGCCAACTCGATCTGACCTTTGACGTTGGCGCAAGCCGCATCGTCGCGCACCGATACGCTTTGCATTCCACCGAGGGCATCCCGCCCGATCCAAAAATCACTACGCTGCTCGGCTCTCTGCGCGCCGAAGCGGACGCAATGCTGGATGAGCGCATTGGCGAAGCGCAGACCGATTGGCCGCACTACTTTGATCGCCCGTCGCCGTTTGCGAACCGCATCGCCGATGCGTTGCGCGGCATCTGCCGCGCCGACCTGGCGATATTTTTTAGCGGCTACGTTGTTCGCGGTTTGGCCGCCGGGCTGATCACCCGCCGCGATCTATATCAAGCCATGCCAGGCTCCGGCCACGTCACCGCCGCCGAAGTGTCCGGCGCGCAAATCCGGCGCATGGTGAA
>CAYYCF010000119.1:0-1862 GCA_964470235.1 uncultured Anaerolineales bacterium
GAAGCAGTGATGCTCGGCCAGCCGTTGTCCATGGTCACGCCGCAAGTGATCGGTTTCAAGCTTTTTGGCGAACTCCGCGACGGAGTCACCGCCACCGATCTCGTGCTCGTCGTCACGCAGATGCTCCGCAAGAAAGGCGTAGTGGATAAGTTCGTGGAGTTTTACGGCACGGGGTTGTCTTCCATGTCCCTGCCCGACCGGGCGACGATTGCCAACATGGCGCCCGAATACGGGGCGACGTGCGGCTTCTTCCCCACCGACGACGAAACCCTGCGCTATTTGCGGCGCACGGGGCGCACGGCCTCCGCCGACCTGCTTGAACGCTACGCCAAAGAGCAGGGACTCTTCCGCACCGACGGCACGCCCGATCCGATCTTCACCGACACGCTGGAATTGAATCTTGACCAGGTCGAATCGAGTCTCGCCGGGCCCAAGCGCCCGCAAGATCGTGTGCCGATGAAAGAGTTGAAGAGTGTGTTTCGCCAAACGCTCACCGCGCCGGTGAAAGATCGCGGCTATGGCCTTGCTGAAAACGAACTCGGCAAGAAAGTCGGTGTCGCAGACATTCCGCATTCCGCATTCCGCATTCCGCATTCTGAAATCGGTCACGGCGCGGTGGTCATTGCCGCCATCACCTCTTGCACCAACACCAGCAACCCGTCGGTGATGATCGGCGCGGGATTGGTTGCCAAAAAAGCCGTCGAGGCCGGATTGCAGGTCAAGCCCTATGTTAAGACCAGTCTCGCGCCTGGTTCCAAAGTTGTCACCGAATATCTAGCCAAATCCGGCACACTGCCGTATCTCGAACAACTGGGCTTCAACGTGGCGGCTTACGGTTGCACCACGTGCATCGGCAACAGCGGCCCCCTGCCGGAAGCAGTGACGAAGGCAGTGACCGAGGGCAACCTGATCGCCAGCGCGGTGATCTCCGGCAACCGCAATTTTGAAGGCCGCGTGCATCCGCAAGTGAAGGCGAACTTTCTGGCCTCGCCGCCGCTCGTCGTCGCCTACGCGCTCGCCGGGACAACCGACATTGATCTGAGCAGGGAGCCGCTCGGCACAGGCGAAAACGGCCAGGCCGTTTACCTCAAAGATATTTGGCCGACGCAAAAGGAAATTGCCGAGGCAATGGCCGCGTCCATTGATCCGGAGATGTTCAGCAGATCGTACGGCAACGTCTTCGACGGCAACCCGTCCTGGAACGCGATCCCGATCAGCGGCGGCGAGCTTTACGGATGGAAAGAGGGCTCAACGTACATTCAGAACCCGCCGTTCTTCGCCGAACTCAAACCGGGACTCGACGCGCTGAAAGAGATTCGCGGCGCGCGGGCGCTGGGCATGTTCGGCGACAGCATTACCACCGATCACATATCTCCGGCGGGTAACATCGCCAAAGAGTCTCCGGCGGGCAAGTTTTTGGTCGAGCGCGGTGTGCAGGCGAAAGACTTCAACCAGTACGGCACGCGGCGCGGCAATGACCGCGTAATGACGCGCGGCACGTTTGCCAACATCCGCATCAAGAATCTGCTGTTGGGCGGTGAGGAGGGCGGGGATACGTTGTATTTTGGAAAGCCGACGACAGACGGCGGACGAAAGACGACGAAGAGCGGCCAGCCGGAAAAGATGTCAATCTACGACGCGGCCATGAAATACAAATCCGACGGCGTGCCGCTGGTTGTGATCGCCGGCAACGAATACGGAACCGGATCGTCGCGCGATTGGGCGGCCAAAGGCACACTGCTGTTGGGCGTCAAGGCCGTCATCGCCGAATCCTTCGAGCGCATTCACCGCAGCAACCTGGTGGGCATGGGCGTGTTGCCGTTGGTGTTCAAAGAGGGACAAAACGCCGAATCGCTCGGCCT
>CAYYCF010000119.1:1962-3398 GCA_964470235.1 uncultured Anaerolineales bacterium
CGCGCGCTGGGTTTTGAGTATTTTGGGTGTGGCACCTGTTCTCGCAGGCGGGCTGTTTGTCTTGCAGGGTGTTGGAAACTTGCCAGGCATTCTCGTGAGCGGCCAACCTCAATGGGCTGTCAATGGCACGGTTACTGCGCTGATCGGAATTGGGATATTAGTTTTTGCTATCTGGCCTCACAAGAAAGCGGCGCTTTCTACAGACCTGAGACCTGTCCTCAGGCCAATCGTGTATAATCTGATTTGAAGATACCGAGGAGACCAATCATGGAAAATGAAACAGCCAACTTCTATGCCAATGCCGTGAATGCTGCTACAAGTATATGGGATGTTACGTTGCAGTTCAGAACCCAATCTCTTGTCGGGCCAATTGAAGCCGATAAGCCCCCCGTTATTGAGACAAGCGGGATATGTAATGTGCGCATGAGCCCCCAACATGCAAAGGCGTTAGTAGCATTGTTAGCTATCCAAATCATTGAATATGAGAACCAGTTTAAGGTTAATCTTCCTTTGCCACCCGAAATGGAACAAATGTGGAATAGCGTTATTGTGAAAGGAAAGTGAATAATGGTCACAACTGCTCTTCCAGTTTCCGGCTTCACGTATCAAGAGGTTAAGGTCGACCACACTGTTAAGACAACCAGCCCTCTTAGAAACATTAGGGCTATGTCCACTGCGTCTATTGAGGTCAACACCCTACCTCGCGACCACCCACTTCTTAGACAATTACAGGCAAAGCAAGCAGATAAAATCCGGGAGGCTATGAAGTATCGAGCTAATTATGGTGATCCAGTGCAGAATCTAATCGGCCTTCTGTCTAAAAAACCAGCAGACTATAAGCGGTGGCAGGAAGTTATTGACGAGCCCTACGGGTAGATCTTGCCATGCCCGCTACAATTATGGATATGGGAGATCCGAAAACTCCCCTGCCTGAATTCTTAGTTGTTGATAGTAGCTTATTACTTGAATTACTCGCAGGTTCTGCTACTACACCAAGGCAACGGGCTGCGGCACTTTTCTTGAATCGTGTCTCACAAGAAGCTACGAAAGGAGCCCTTCTGCTTCTTGTGCCGTTGTTAGTAATGGAAGAATGCCTTTACAAGATTATTCAGTGGAAATACGAGGCACTCTTTGGCCTTGGCTTTGCCAATTGGCATCAAGCTGGATACAAGAAAAATCCTCAGCTCATTCAAGGGTTTGGTCCGGAATTGCAGACTTTTAGGCAATCTATCCTAAATTTGCCAGCAACTATTACGGGTCCTGAAGAGCTAATCCTGACGCCGATTTTCACTCAGACGTTGGAACAGCATATGTTGTCCAATATCCAACGTTATAATTTACTGCCAAAAGATGCTTATATTATCTCGGAAGCAGAACGGCTGGGCGTCAATTATCTGGCCACAACAGATCGTGACTGGGATCGCGCCGATGGATTC
>CAYYCF010000119.1:3498-5153 GCA_964470235.1 uncultured Anaerolineales bacterium
GCAGAATCCATCTCGGCCTCGATACCGATCTTTCCCCCGCGCCCTGTATATCTCAACGCATTTGCCATCAAATTCGACAGCACTTCCCGAATCCGCGTCGGATCAATATCCAAAAGCGGCAAATTGGAATCTACCGCCCCGTTCAACTCTACGCCGGCCGCGTCGGCTTGCCCTCGAAAGGATGCGACGGCGTCATTGATCACAATCCCCAGATCGGTCGGCTCGCGATATAGCTTCAACGTCCCGCTTTCGGCTTGCGAGAGCGTGCGCAGATCGTCAATCAAACGCGCCATCACTCGCGTCTCTTCGAGAATCGGAGTCAGATGCGCCGCGTCGGGCGGGTACACACCGTCAAGCAAGCCTTCGATGTTGCCTTGGATCACCGTGAGCGGTGTGCGGAGTTCGTGCGTCACGTCCGCCAGCAGTGTGCGCCGTTGTTCTTCGTCGGATTGCAAACGGGCCGTCATGGCGTTGAAGGCGCGGGCCAGGGCGCGGAGTTCGCGCGGGCCGCGCTCCGGCGCACGCACGGAAAAATCGCCGGCTTCCACGCGCCCGGCCGCTTCCATCAAATCGCCAACCGACTCGGCCAGACGCCGGAGCGCGCGTCCGGTAAGCAGAATGCCGAGTATGCCTATGAGCAGGGTGATGAAACTGGCGAACCGCCCGGCGAAGAACTCGCCCTCCGGCCTGAGCGGTGGGTGGGTTGGCGGTCCGGCGATGAGAAAAAACAGCAGGCCACAGCCGCCGATGGTAAATACAAAAAGAATCGCCAGGAGGCCCAGCACGCGCCAAAAGAAAAAGCCGCGCCTCCTTCGCCAGCCGATCATTTCCGGCGGTGAATGCGGCGGCCAGGGCTCGTCGGTAGGCCACCAGGGAGGGCGGGAGCGAAAGCGAGGGCGCATATTCAGAAATGCGGAATGATGAATGATGAATGGAGAATGTAACACTGTCCGTCATTCATCATTCCGCATTCATCATTCATCGTTGAATTTGTACCCGACACCGTAGACCGTCAGCACGTAACGCGGCTCGCGGGGGTCAGGCTCGATCTTGCGGCGGATGTTTTTGATGTGGGAATCAATCGCCCGTTCGTAGCTTTCAAACGCTACGCCGCACACGGCGTCGAGCAGTTGCGCGCGGGTGAAGATGCGCCCCGGTCGGCGGGCCAATGTTGCCAATAGTTGAAATTCCGTGGCTGTCATTTCCACGGCGCGATCCTTGATGGTCACTTTCATGCGCGGAACATCAAGCGACAGATCGGCGGCGCGAATGAGGTCTGCTTGAGTATTGCTATTCTCGGCGCGGCGCAGAACGGCGCGCACACGGGCCACCAATTCTTTGGGGCTGAACGGTTTAACGATGTAATCGTCCGCGCCCAGTTCGAGGCCGACCAGCCGATCCGACTCTTCGCCGCGCGCGGTGAGCATGATGATCGGCACATCCGACTCCTTGCGGACGGCGCGGGTGACGTCGAGACCGTCCATCTCCGGCAGTCCAAGATCGAGAACGATCAAGTCGGGATTTGCCGAGCGGGCCGCCTCCAACGCGGCTTTTCCATCGCCCGCCGTCAAAACAGAAAAGCCCGCGCTTTCGAGGTAGTCGCGGGCAAGCTGGGCAATCTTCGGTTCGTCGTCAACGAGCAGAATCTTTTTCAT
>CAYYCF010000119.1:5253-7477 GCA_964470235.1 uncultured Anaerolineales bacterium
GGTGAACGTTCTTTCAACTCTGCGGCGCGGCAGGCTCTTGCGGCTTGTCTCCGCCTTCGCCGTGCGCGCGGCGGTGCCATTCCTCAAACATCGGCGGCGCGCCATCTTTGTTGCTCCACGGCCCGTGTCCGCCGCCGTGCATGCCCCATCCCCAATGCCTGCGCCACATAAAACCGCGCACGAGGCTAAAGGCAAGGAAGAGGAAGAGCAGCGGCACAAGGCAACCGAGGAAGCCAAAGCCGAAACCGAACGGCCGGTGGAAAAACATCGGCCCGCCGTAGAAGGCGTGCGGCCCGATGCCCGCGCCGCTTCGGGCCAGCTCCGCGAGCTTCCCGCTTTGCGCCAACCCCTGCGCCACTCCGGCGTTGAACGAAACCGCGCCGACGCCCACCGCGCCGGCGATCAACGCCAGCGTCACCAGAACTGCTACACCGATTCTGCTTTTCATTTTGTTTGTCTCCTTGTTCATGAATAGCATTATCGTTGGCAAATATGGATCAATTGTGGAGGCAGAGTGGAAGGGTTAGGACACTAAGAACGTCTCAAACTGCCACACATCCTCTTCCCGCGGGCGCAGTTGGCCGAATTGGTCAAAAGCATGGTTGCGATTCTTCAACGGAGTCCAGTCAGTTTGAATCGAAGGGCATTGGCCGAGATAACGGTTGGCAACGGCCAGCACGTCTTGGTGCGGCAGATCATCCGGCACGTTCAACCCTTCGCGCGGATTCTTGATCATCCAGAACAGCGCTCCCAACACCGACGCCGCCACTTGCAGAGTTGTGGCATTTTGCCCCGGCGCCAGCCGCCGCGCTTCTTCAATGTCCAACTGCGAACCGACCCACCAGCCGTTGAGGTCGTGACCCATCAACAGCACACCCAACTCGTCTTTGCCGCAGACGATTTCGTCCTCCATGATCCGCGATTTTGGCTGTAGTTCATATCCGCGCATTTTGAATTCATGCAGAGAAGCAATGGCGGCGTCGGTAGGCAGATAAGCGTAATGCACGGTCGGACGGTAGATCGGCGCGCCGCCATCCCACACGGTGAGGCGATCGCTGAGGGTGAACGATTCGCCGTGCCGCACCACCATGCCGATGATCTCGCCGCCCGGCACCCAGGATCGCACCCAGGTGTTGATCCCCATCCGGCTCAAACAAATCTGATTGCCGGGGCCGCACGAGTGCGTGTGTGCGCTGGATGGCAGGCGTCGTTCGTGCGTGCCCCAGCCCATCTCGGCCGGCGCAATGCCCTCCTCGCGAAAGCCTTCAATGGACCAGGTATTGACGAACTCGTTCACTTCCTTCGGCTTGTTGCTAATCTGAGTGTCACGCTCGGAGATGTGGATCACCTTTGTGCCGGTATACATGGCTAGACGCGCGTAATCGGAATCGGCCAGGGCTTTTTCCAACGCGGCGTGGCGATCCTTCGGCAGGTTAGGCTTGGTCTTCAACATCACCGTCGCAATATCTTCCAGTCCGACCTTCGCCCAATGGCTGACGAGTCCCGGATTCGCGCCGTGTTCCACTACCGCCGTTGCGCCGGGTTCGCTCCAACTCTTCACGCGCTTCCGCAATGCCATGTGCCGCACGTACAGCGTGCGCTCGGCGGGCGGCGTGGCCATGTCGTTATTTGGGTCCCAAAGTTCGACGGAGGTGTTGACGTACAGGACGTTGTGGTCGTGACACCACTGCACGATTTCGCCGCAGTCGATGTTCCACGCCAGATCGATCAGCAGATCGCCCGCGCCCAAATGCCGGGCCAGCGCCGTCGCCAAGTTGTCCGGCGTGATCTTCTCTTGCGCCCAGTGCGCTCCGGCGGCCATCGCCTCGACGACGAGGTGTCGGTAATCTTCAAAATCCATCACCGTCAGTTTCGAGAAATCCATATCGAAGTGACGAAGCAACAAAGGTAACAAACTACGCGACACCGCGCCACAGCCCAAAACGAGCACGCGACCGCCAAAGGGAATTTTCATTTCAGCGTTAGTCTCCTCAAATAGTGTGCGCAAATTATAACGGCGAAAACAGCAATCCCGAGATCGGTTTTGGCGCTGTCTGCTGGACACCGCAGGAGTTGTAGATTACTATTACTGTGAACTGTTATGAATTTCCCCCTCATCGGCATCACCACCCACCCCGCCGCCGCGCCCGACCGCGCCGAGCTGGACACTTTGCTCGACAACATCGTGCGCTGCGTGGAGCAGGCCGGCGGCCTGCCCCTCCTC
>CAYYCF010000120.1:0-7459 GCA_964470235.1 uncultured Anaerolineales bacterium
CGATTCAACTTCTGCTCAGCCTGGGCATCAACGCCTTCTCCAGCTTCCATCTCACAGTCGGCGGCACACCGCTGGTGTTTCTGCTTAATCCCGTTTACTGGACGATCACCTCGCTGTGGTTTTTGCAGAAGTGGGACGTCATCCCGCCGTTGTTCCCCGGGCCGGTGTACGTGTTGAGCGCGATCAACCTCATCGTGGGCAATTTCATCTTCATTTACCTCAATTTGGCCGGGTCCTATCGCCGGGGCTACCATGAACTGGCGCGCTTCGCATTGCTCTCTCCGCTCTACTGGTTTCTGATGAGTCTGGCCGCCTGGAAGGCCATGTGGCAGTTGGTCACCAAACCGTATTATTGGGAAAAAACCATTCACGGTCTGGCGACCAAACGCCGCTGGCGGCCGTTCCTCGATCCCATCCACGCCCAGAAGTCTGCGGCCACGGACAATGAACAGCAAGCGAATTGACTTTGACCTGCTCAGCATCGCGCTGTTTGCTTTCATCATCAACGCGATGGCGGCCGCTCTGCTTGTGTTCCGGCTCAACATCTACGCGCCGGACAATTTGGCGCGGGCCAGCAGCGCATTGGCCGCGTTGTTCGGGATCGACGCCAAAATAAACAATATTGGTTTCGCCCGGCCGCCGCTCGTAACCCTGCTGCAAATTCCGCTCGTCGTATTTCCCCCATTCCGCTACAACGGGCTTTCGGGCAATATCATCTCCGCCCTTTCGGGAGCCGCTGTTGCGGTCATGCTGGCCTTGTTCTTGCGCCGCGCCCACGTGGCGCAAGCCATGCGCTGGCTGATCGTCGCCACGTTCATTCTCAATCCGATGATCGTGTTCTACTCGGCCAATGGGCAGACCGAGATGACGTACTTCTTCCTGGTGCTGGTCGCCGTATACCTTTACTGGCGTTGGCGCGACGAGAGCCATTGGACGTTTCTTGCCGGATCGAGCATCGCCGCCGGATTGGCAATACTTACGCGGTACGACGCCGTATTCATCACGGCCGGTTTGGCCTTCGTCATCGGCCTCGAAGGGGTAGCGCGCATGCCGGACGATGCCCGATTTGGCGAGAGCCTGGTCTTGTTATTCGTCACCCCGGCAGCCTACCTCGGACTATTGTGGCTCGCCGCCAACTGGGCATTCATCGGAAGCCCTTTCTATTTCTTGCGCGCGCACGAAGCGCAGATTGGAATTTATCTGGCTTCGCATCCAGAACTGCTGCCGCTTAAGTACGACTTTGCGGCCTCGTTTCTGAGAGCCCTCTCCGAGGGCTGGGTACTCTTCCCGGCATTTCTACCGCTATCGGCGGCGCTCTTATTATTAGCACTGGCGCGTAAAAGTTGGCATTGGGCAGGCACCCTGATAGTTGTCTGGTCGCTCGTTCTCTTTTCGGCCTTCGCCCTGTTCATGGGGTGGTCACCGGCGCAACTTCGCTTTTTCATTGCCGTCATTCCCATGTCTTTTGTTTTAGCCGCCGGAATCCTTCAATTGCTCAAAGCGTCGCGCCAGGTCGTGGCCCTAATTCTCGCGGCCACGTTTGTGGTGTCTGGATACGCCTCGGCGCAAACGATGCTCCGCGCTGAGGGATCGGGCGAGCGCGCATTCGTGGAAGGGCTGATCGACAACCGGCCGGCGCAGGGCTGGCAAGCCGAACAAGAACTGGCGCAATACATCAATACCCAAACTACCGGGCAGGTGTTGGTGGATACGGAACACGGCAGTCCCATCATCGCCTTTTCCGGGCGGACCAATCGATTCATCACGCCGGATGCGCCGATGTTTGACACTTACCTTCGGACTCCGCTAGGCAAGGTCAGCTATATCCTGGCATGGAATTGGCAACTCACCGGTTATAAAGATCGCGTCAACCAGGCCTATCAGGACTTATATGATCTTGGCGGCGACTGGGTCAGTTTGGAAAAAGCCAGCGGCGACTGGAAACTCTATCGTGTCGTCAGCCCACCCGGCGTCGTTCCGGCGGAACAACCACCGCCGCCATAAATCTTTGAACTCTCCCGGTTATGACAGAGCAAGGGCGAAACGTTCGCCTTTCGGTTTCGACAAAACCGGGCATGTATAGGCGAATGCTTCGCCCCTACGCAAGGACAACCACCATGTTAAGACATACTCCCCGGCTCTCGACCCTATTACTGCTCGCCATTCTCATTGGAAGTTTCGCGCCGGCCGCCGCGGTTCGGGCCGATGCTCCCGCCGCCCCGCCCCCCGCAACGTCTTACCACGTGGCGTTGCAAGCGACGGCAGGCAATACGGCGACCTACACGCTGGATCAAATCACCGGATCGGGCGATGTCGTGTTTAAGGGCTTTGGGCCCGCCTCCACCGTCTACGCTTCGATTCCGAAGGAATGGAAGCTCACCGGATTGACTATGCTCCTCACCGTCACCCATTCGGAAGTGCTTCGGGACGATGCGACCCTGACCGCCAAAGTGAACGGTACACCGGTGAGCAGTCTGGGCCTGACGGCGGACAACGTCAATGCGACTGTGTGGGAAGTGACGGTGCCGCCGGAACTGCTGATTGGCGACTTGCTCACAATCGAATTTTCTGCTTATCTGCGCGTGAGCGACGACGTGTGCGCCGACATCGAAAACGTCGCCGCCTGGGCCACTATTGCCTCCACTTCCACTTTTAATTACTCCTTCGACCGCCAGCCATTCACGGCGGAACTCTCCGAGTACCCATATCCGTTCATCCGCGCGCGGTCGCTGGAGCCGGACGCGGCGGTGATGGTTCTGCCCTCGGGGGCGACTGGCGCGGAGTTGATCCCGGCGCTTTACCTGAGCAGTGCCCTGGGCGCGCAAGCCACGTACCGCGGCGTCGCCCTCTTCGCGCTGATGCCGGAAGAGCTGTCCGAGTCAAACAAGGCCGACTACGATTTGATTCTGGTGGGACGCGCCGACCGGCAAGCGCTCATTCAGGAATTGGCGGCTGAGTGGCCGATTCAAGTAAGCACCACCGGCGCTTTCTTTGACAAGGCCGGGCAAGCGCTGCCGCCGGACACGGGCGTCATTATGATGATCGCCTCGCCGTGGAACTCCACTCGCGCCGTCTTGGCGGTGACGGGCGCAACGGACGACGCCGTGAAAAACGCGGCGCTGGCTCTGCGCCAGCCGCAATTCGCCAATTTGGCGCGCGGCGACTTTGCCCTCATCACCGCCCCGCCCGCACCCACCGCCGCCGGAGACGTGAACTGGAGCTCCACCACCCTGCAGACGCTGGGCTACCCCGATCAAAGTATCGCCGGGCTGCGCAAACACAGCCTGGTTTACACTCTGAATATGCCGACCTCGCTCGTGCCAGAATCGCTCAAAGTGAACGTGATCTTCAGCCATTCGCCCTTTGTGTCCACCGACCGTTCTTACCTCGTGCTTTACATCAACGGCATCCCGCAAGCGGGAGTCACTTTGAGCGAAGAGAACGAGACTCAGGCCTCGTGGGAAGTGACCGTGCCGGGAACACAACTGGTGTCGGGGCGGAACAAGATGGAATTAGTTTTCGATCTGTATCTCAATGATTACGAAGCGTGCAATGACCAATACTTTGATCGCGCTTGGGGCGTCATCCATGCCGGCACCAGTGTGCAGGCCAAATTCACCAGCGTGTCGCCGGTGGCCGACCTGTCCAGTTTCCCGGTTCCGTTTGACGCCGGAGCGCTGTTTGTCCTGCCGTCGCAGCCGACCGCCAACGAGCGCGCCGGGGCTTTCCGCTTGTTGACCGAACTGGGCGCGCAGTTAGGCGTGAGAGCACAGGGCATTGACCTAATCACCGCCGACGCCGTGACCGACGCGACCTTGAAAGGCCGCCATACCATCCTCTTCGGTCAAGCCGGGAGCAGTGATTGGATGACCCAGGCCCTGCAAGTCGCGCCTCTTCAATTCAACGGCGCGGCGCGTTCGCTCAATTCCGCCGCCATCCAATTGTCAGTGGCCGACGGCGAATCCGTTGGCTTGATTCAAGAACTGCCTTCGCCGTGGGATAGCAAACGCACCGTTATGGTAATCACCGGCACGGACGATCAGGGCATCGGTTGGGCCAGCAACTTGCTGGTGGATGCCAAACTGCGCAAGCTACTCAAGGGCGACGTGGCAATAGTAGACGCGCGCGGTTACGTCACATCGCTCGATTCGCGGAGTCCGGCGCAAGTGGCCGAGGAGGCGGCCACGGTGACCGCCGCCGCCAGCGGTCCGACCATCAACGTGGTGCAAATCTCGCTGATCATCGCCGCGGCTCTGGTTGCCATCGGCTTGATCGTGATCCTGGTGCGGAGACGGTTAGGACAATAATCCGAAACAAAAAAAGAGAGGGGCGACCCAAGATAGGTCGCCCCTCTTTTTTTCCTCTACATCGCCCCTTCATCTTCCGGGAACGGCGGCGCTTCGCGCTGGCGCTGTCGTCCAAATTCCAAAAGAAACAATAGCAGAAACACAAAGACCACCGCCAACGCCACAATAGGATAGAGTTCGACTCCGCATCCCATGCCCAGGCCGATCAGGACCAGCAGCAGGGCCGTGTCGCGCGGATTATTCATCGTTACCCGAAAGCGGATCAGACTGCCCAAGCCCAGCAAGCCAAAAGCGCGCGGCAGACTCTCACCCACCATCACCACCATAATTGCGCCCGCGACCGTCAGGAGAATTTGCGACTCGATAGTGGACCAGTCCAGGTTTTTGCCCCACTGCCGGCGGACACGGGCCGGGTGCAAGGCCAGCACTGCGCCCACCAGCGCCGCCGAAAAAAAACGGGTGGTAAAGTCAATCGCCACCGCCCACGATAAAGGTTCGATCATGATGTTCCTCTCAGTGCCAACAAGGCACGCTTGGATTTTGAAAACTCGTTGATACGACATTCGTACAGCGCTTCGGCCAGCCACATTGGCCCCATGCCGTCGGCCTTTACTTCAATCACAAAGCCCTCCAAACCGCCGAGGCGTCGTTGGAACTTGTAGGGAGCGTCACGCCCGACCTCGTGAAAACTAATGTCTCTGTCCACGGTGACGCGCAGGCCGTCAAGCCACTGAAACGCCGTGCGGTAGTAGCGCGTGCCGAATAAAGGAATCAGCGGCTGGCCGTCGGTAAAATGCTCGATCAACTCCGACCGGTTCGCGCCGGTGAGCAGCCCGGCCAACTCGGACGCCGCCACCGGGCGCCGCCATTTGTCCACGACCACCGCCACCCGCCGCTTCAACTCGAACCACCACAACTCGGGGTCTTGATAACTTCGGCAGCGGAATTTGACGGGCGAGATTCCCTGGCTCCACGTTCCTTCCGGGGTGTCCACGTAGACCGTGGTGAGCAGAGTCTCCGGCCGCCCCGGCGTGTACTCGAGCGGCGCGCCGTGCGCCAAGAGCAAGCGGCGCATCGGCTCGATCTTCTCCACCCAGTATCGCCGCTCCCGCGTGTGAATGAGCAAGTTGGGCGCAACAGGATTCGGCGACCCCAACGCCTTGGGGAGGGCGAAATTGAAGAGTTGTGGCATTTCGTTCTATGAGCCTGGCGTGGGCGGGTTTTGCGTTGCCCAGGTCTCGCTGCCCGTCGGCGTCCTGGCATACGAAGTGCTCGAACTTACAGCGCCAAAGTAAACCAAATCAATCACGCCAGAATCACCTGCCAGACCTTCGTCCAATGTTGTCGGCTTGAACAAGCCTACTTCACCGCCCGACTCGGAAATGGGCACTGCTTTCACCACAAAAAAGCCGCCTGGCGGAATCACCGTGCCGGAGGGGAAGGTGTATTCCGTGGGCTTGTGCAAGTTATTGCTCATGTAATAACCGCTCAAATCATAGGGCAAGCCGGTGCTGTTGTACAACTCGACGAAACCGGAGCCGACCTCATTGATGTACACGCCATTCTGCCCTAGAGATTCCAATTTGGGGATGTACGACAAAAGATAGTCGTGACGGTCGGCGATGTACTGTTTGAGCCAGGCCGGGCCGCCTTTGACCCTGACCGGATCGGCGTAGGAATCGGCCAGGGCGCTGGCCTCGATCTGGGCATACAGATTGTCAACGTACGGATTCAACGCTTGCGAATTGAACTTGGTATCCAGCGCCTCCTTCAAACGTTGGATGAAGATCGCGCGGAACTCGGGGGTGTCGATGATGCGCGTTGACAGGACGCCCCAACGGGGTTTCGTCTCTTCGTGCGAGAGGGGGCGGAATGCGTACTCGTATATCGTCCACGGCAAGGGCGTATGTTTGGCGTAGGCGGCGTCCGTCACCTGGGCGTGGCCGTAGTTCTCGTATGAAATCAACGACGAGTTATTGAGGTCCCACGGCACGTACCACCACCAGTCGTTAGTCTTGTCATGTACGAGGTAGCTGTCCGAAGACTGAATACTGTCGTTGGAGATCAGCGCGTCGCCCACCATGTAGTCAATGAATCGGGGCACGTCCATACGGCCCGAGAGCCAGGCGGCAAATTGGTCTTGAGGCGTGTGGTTGAGTCCCTCGACAAACCCGATGGCGTCGCCCAGCTCATACGAGGCATTGTTTTTTATCTGGATGATTCGATCTTTGTAGTAATAAACATCCGGCTGAATCGTCAGATCGAAGTTGTGCCGAAATCGAAAGATGGTGGCGTCGTCAGGCAGGGCGTGGTTGCGCAGAAACCGCTTGCTCCCGATAGACTCGACATCGGTCATCAATCCGTAATACTCGCCATTGACGCGCAACTCCACCTTGCGGGCAAAGGGGGCCAGCGCGCCAGCCTGCGCCATCATTTCCCAAAAGAACGGTTCGAGGAGGAAAGTTTTGTCAATCGGCGTAGCGAGCAGATTAATTTCAGTTCTGCCGCCAAAATCAGTGCCTTTGGGAAAGTCAATGCGAAAACTTTTCTTCGGGTAATACCGGCTGGTAAGGCCGCGCAGGCGAATCGTTGCTTCAAGTTGGACGCTGCCCGAGGAAAAGACCGCGGGGAATTTGGAATCGACCAGGGCGTCTATGGCAGCCCTGTTCTCCGTATCAAACTTCGCCCAATCGGCGGCCGGAATTTCAACGCGATACACGGGCAATCCCGTCGGCGTTTTTTCCAGGCCCGGGATGTTCTCCGGAAGCGTCACCCCGCCTTCGCCCATCGGCAGCGGGGCTTCTTCGACGGAGTCCGATGACGACGACGTGGCATCGCCGCCGCCCGCCGCGCGAGTGGGCGGCGCCACGACGAGTTGGCCCGAAGTCGTGGGCAGGATGCTTGCGCCATTCGTCGGCGCCCCGCCGCAGCCAACCAAGAATGCCACGATAAGCAGAGGTTTCAGTTTTTGCATTTTGCGTTCCCTTGTTTTTCGGACGCGCCTCGCACGGCGCGCCGGTTAGCGGGTTGTCATCAGCCCGTCCGACTTCGGCCTATTTTACCCGGCTCTTGCGACTTTGGCGGCAATCATTCGCCGGGGCGCGGCGGCGCGCCGTAGTTGAGCCGCAAAACATTCTCCGCCGGTTTGTTGT
>CAYYCF010000121.1:0-7455 GCA_964470235.1 uncultured Anaerolineales bacterium
GCCGCGATGCACCGGCACCGTGCCGTACCAGCGCATCATGTGGCCGGTGAACGGCTTCTCCATCATATTGGCCGCGCCGAGCGATTCGGGCGCGTGCGGCCAAAACGCTAACAGCAGAGGCGGGTCGTAGGTCGCCAAATGATTCATGGCGATGATGTACGCTCCAGGCGACGGGATGTTTTCCAGGCCGCGGAAGTTGAGCTTGCAGCCGGCGAGAAAGATGGCCCGCACGATCAGGCGGCCATATACACGAAAGAGGCGGACGGAGAGGGGCTGGGTGAAAGGCATTGGGAGAGATTCGTGACACGTGAAGCGTGAGGCGTGAAAACGTGTCACGCGTCACGAATCACGAGTCACGAGTCACTCTGACCAATTCTAGCAGTTTCGCCACGACCTGATTGATCGTCAGGCCCGTCGTGTCCACTATCTTCGCCTCCGACGCCGGCCTGAGCGGCGCGTGTTCGCGGCTGGAGTCGAATTGATCGCGCTTACGGATGGAGGCAAGGATTTGCCCGTATTCGGAGACGATGCCGCGCCCTTCCAATTCCGTATGGCGGCGGCGGGCGCGTTCGTCCGGCGTGGCGTCGAGATAAATCTTCAAATCGGCGTCGGGCAGCACCACCGTGCCGATGTCGCGCCCCAGCATAACCACCCGCCCGCGTTGGGCAATGGCGCGCATCTCGGCAGTGAGAATCTCGCGCACCCTTTTGTAGGCCGACACTTGCGAAACGTCGGCATCCACCTCGGCGGCGCGGATGGCCCAAGTGACATCCTCCCCGTCCAACAACACGGTGCATTGGCGGCCATCGTTGAAGTGCGGCGGAAGAACGTCGATCTTCACCGACTCGGCCACTTTAGTCACCGCCGTTTCGTCGGTGACGGCGACATGCCGCCAGAGCGCCGCGAGTGTGACGGCGCGATACATGGCGCCGGTGTCGAAACACAAATAATTGAGTCGGCCGGCCAACAACGCGCCCACCGTGGATTTGCCGGAGGACGCCGGGCCGTCGAGGGTGATGATGGAAGGAAGCATGAAGAGAATGATGAATGCGGAATGATGAATGATGAATGGTAAGTGAAGCGTGATACGTGACGCGTGACGGGTCAACCTTGTTCCGCGATACGCAATAGGCGATACGCGATATGCTATCCGCGATACGCGATCAGCCGCCCACGGTTTTGCGCAGTGCCCGAAGTTCAGCCTCAGTGAGGTGACGCCATTGGGCGGGTTTGAGATCGCCTACAAGCAGCGTACCCAGGCGCACGCGAATGATGCGGTCAACGAATAATCCCAGCGTTTTGCAAACGCGCCGGATTTGATGTTTCTTCCCTTCGCGCATCGCTACCCGGAGCCAGGTGCCGCGCCCGGATTTTTCTATTGAATCAATTTCCACGTTGGCCGGAGCCGTGCGTTCGGCGTGGCCTTCCTCATCTTTGATCACCAGGCCGCGCCGCCAGGCCAGGAGCTGATCGGCGCGGGGGCGGTTGAGCACCAACACACGGTATTCCTTTTCGTGACCGTAACGCGGATGGGTGAGGCGGTCAGTCAATTCGCCGTCATTGGTGAGCAGTATCAAGCCCTCGCTCATGGTATCCAACCGCCCCACCGGATACAACCGCCCCGGCACCGGAACGAGGTCGCGCACGGTATCGCGCTCGCCCTGCGCCCTCAGCGATGACACCACACCGCGCGGTTTGTAAAGCACGACGTACGTCAGTTTCTCCGCGGCGATGGGATCGCCGTCGAGCGCCACTTTATCTTTGGTGAGATCGGCTTTATCGCCCAGCGCGGCCACTGCGCCGTTGACGCGCACGCGGCCGGCGGTGATGAATTCCTCGCACGCGCGGCGCGAACCGTAACCGGCGGCGGCGAGGAGTTTTTGCAGTCGTTCAGAGGGCATTGGGGAAAAAACCTCAGGCGTGGTCGTGCGGGTTGTCTATCGCCAGGTCTTCCGCTTTGGCCGCCGTGAGGAGTTGCGTGTCGGATGAAACAAATATCAGCGCAAAATTCTGGGAGATATAAAGCGCGTTGAGCGCCAGAGCGATGGCTAACTGAGTAGCATCGTATGCCTTGAGGGGGTGTTTCTGGGTAAGGCGTGCGGCGTGAAGCAAAACGGTCAACGACAGGGGCGTGACTTTATATATCGAGGTGACATCATTCAAAAACGCATTGACAACTCTATCCCGCACACGCCGGGTGATGAAGTCTCGGCGATGAAGAATGGCGATTGCAGCTGGAACTTCGACGATGGTGATTTGACTTATGGAAATCTGATTGGCGGGAGCATCCTCAGAGCCGTTCCATTCATCAATCAAATCCCTGGTCCAGTCACTACCCGGCTCTTCAACATAGTATTTGACAATAGCGCTGGAATCAAAAAAATACCCGGACATGGATCAACGGCGATTTTCAATGATGATGTCGGAGGCAAGCACATCAAGTTTAATGCCTCTCAATTCAGCTCTAATCTGCTTCCGTTCTGCCAACGACAACTTTCGCCAATGCTGAAATATCTCGCCTTCCAGCTCGGTTTGATACACCAATAACCCTGCCTGCCGCAATACCGTATCTAGGACGGCCCGTTTCGGCGCGCCTGGATTAACCGGCGGCGGAGACGGCATTGGCCGATACGTGGTAACAAGCTCTCGTAACGTTTTCAATTCTTGCTTTGTTTTACGCATTTCGCGCGCCAGCTTTTCCACTTTCGTTTCGAGTTTCGTCATGGCAACTTCCTCCACACAAGCGATTATACGCAGTACCGCAAAAGTCACTCGGCAAAGGTGTTCCTGCCGCAGTTGCATTGCGGCGGGGAAGGCGGCAGTGCAACTGCCGCCCGAACTTCCGTGATCTACTGAGACCCTGTTTTTCGCTTACTGCTTTTCGTAAGCGTTCAAGAAATCATCACGGGATACACCAGACTGAGTCAGGATTGTCCGCAAGGTCGAGCTTTTGATGGTTCGATGATTGGGCATCGTCAACGGCGTCCGAGTTCCATCAGGATTCTTTCGAACCATTGCAATATGATTGCCTTCGCGCACTCGACGGAAACCCAACCGTTCCAACGCCGTGACGACTTTGTCGAGAGGCGCATCTACCGGGAACTTTGCCATCAGACGGCAATACCGGCCTCAGCAATAAACGCTTCCAATACTGGCGGATCAAATTCGAAGACTTCTTGCCCAAAGGTGTCGATATGAAACTGAATTGCCGAAGTGATGTCATCGAGAGCTTCTTCGTAAGTATCACCTTCGCCCACAATCACGCCCTTGATGCCAAGCGGGTAAGCAATATAGCCGTCAGAGTGTTTCTCGACAATGATTTTGAACTGTTTGACCATGATTGCCTCCTCCTGACAAACGATTATAGCACCGCGTTCGGCGACTCTGACGCAGGAATCTCCGATTCGATTTGCGGCTGATCCTTCCCATTCAACGCCAACGGCGGCATCTCTTCGAGCGACGACAAACCGAAATGCTGCAGAAACGCCGGAGTGGTGCCGTAGAGGATCGGGCGGCCCGGCCCTTCGGTGCGGCCCACTTCTTCGATCAAGCCCTTCGCCAACAGCGACTTGATCACGCCGTCGCAGTTGACGCCGCGAATCGATTCCATCCGTGGCCGCGTCACCGGCTGTTGATAGGCGACGATGGCCAGCGCTTCCAGCGCCGGGTGGCTCAACCGTTGAACGGACTCGAGGCCGAGAAATCGTTCGACGTGCGCGGCGGCGGCCGGCACGGTGGTCAACTGCACCCGATCCTTCATCCGCTGCAGGCTGATGCCGCGCGACGTGCCGGCATACAGCGCGCCGAGTTCGATCAGCGCTCCTTCGATCCGCCCGGGCGGCACGTCGAGCGCGGCGGCCAACTGCGACACGAGCACCGGACCATCGGCCACAAAGAGCAAACTTTCGACCACTGCGGGAAGTGAAAGATCGGGCATGTTATAATCTTCGGGCGAGGATCATTGGATGAAGAAAAATGCGCTCACAAGCGCAATGACGATCATACTTCTGGCGATGCTGGCCTGCGCCAGCCCGCTGGCCGTGGGCGGGCCGACTCCCGAATACGAACCGATTCCGGTGTCCACCGAATCGGCCGGCGCACTGCTGGATAAGTTCAACGCCTTGAGCGCGGCCTCCGGCGAAGTCACGGTTTCCATCACCGAAAGTGAACTGACCTCCTACCTGGCCGAACAACTGGCCGCTCAGCCCGACGCCAAGTTCACCCATCCCCAGATTTACCTGCGCGACGGAGAGATGAAGTTGTACTCCACCGTCATCACGGACAACTTCACGGCCAACGCTCTGGTGGTGATGAAGGCCGCCGTCGAAAACGGGCAAATGACCATTGGCTTAGAAAAAGCGGACTTCGGGCCCGTGCCGGCGCCGCAGGGCATGCTCGCTTCGCTCACGTCCAGCATCAACGACAAACTGCTCTCGCTTATCGCCAAACTTCCGGCGGGCGTGGCCGTCAAGGCCATTGCCATCGCCGAAGGCAGTTTGACTCTGACGGCGGTGATCACTCCATAAGCGGCGCAAATTATAACAGAGTAGCTTATGGCATATCGCTTATGGCTTATCGCTTAAGGCGCGGCTATCCGCCATACGCGATACGCGATAGGCGATAAGCGATACGCGATACGCGACATGACCTCTTACATTGCAGTTGATCTCGGCGGCACCAACATTCGCGCCGCGCGCTACACACCCGACGCCAAACTCGTCGCCCGCGCCAAACACCCGACGCAATCGGACAGCACAGAAACCACCATCTTGGATCGCGTGTTGGCGACGGTAGAGGAAGTGCTGCCGACGGACGGCGACCGGGTCAAGGCCATCAGCATCGGCGCGCCAGGGCCGCTCGATCCGTTTGCAGGCGTGATCCTCAGCGCGCCGAATCTTCCAGGTTGGATTGATCTGCCGTTGAAAGAAATCGTCCAATCACGCCTGCACATCCCCACCGAACTCGGCAACGACGCCAACCTGGCGGCCATGGGCGAATGGAAGTTCGGCGCTGGGCGCGGACACAGCGACGTGTTGTATCTCACCATCAGCACGGGCATCGGCGCGGGCGTGATCTCCAGCGGCCATTTGATCGTCGGCGCGAACGGCCTGGCTACCGAACTCGGACACGTCACCGTTCTCCCCGACGGGCCGATGTGCGGTTGCGGTCAGCGCGGCCATCTCGAAGCCCTGGCCTCCGGGCCGTCCATTGCGCGCGCGGCGCGTGAGCGGCTGCAGGGCGGCGCGAAATCGGACGTGCTGAAGGTTGCCGGCGGCGATATTGAAGCCGTGACGGCCAAACACGTCGGCGAGGCGGCTCACGCCGGAGACAAGTTTGCCGTCGAACTGCTGGCCGAGGCGGGAATGCACATCGGCCACGCCATCGCCGATTTCATGCACGCCTTCAACCCCTCCATCGTCATCCTCGGCGGCGGCGTGACCATCAACGTGGGCGACCTCCTGCTCGGACCGGCGCGGCGGGCGATGCGTGAACGCGTGATGAGCGACATCTACTACAAAGATTGTGAAATCGCGCAAGCGCAGTTGGGCGACGACGTGGGCCTGCTGGGCGCGCTGGCTCTGGCGCTCGAAACACATCCCGTATAGCGTATCGCATATCGCGATACGCCATCAGCGATATGCCATCTGCGGCTGGAAGCCGCGCTATGAATATCCCCCCTCGCAATGAAATTCCCGCAAAATACAAATGGAATGCAGAAAGCGTTTTTGCCTCAGTGGAAGCGTGGGAGGCGGAAGTAAAAAGCATCACCGCCAGTCTGGATGAAGTCAAAGGCCATCAGAGCCGCATGGCCGCAAGCCCCGCCGCGCTGGCCGACGCGTTGGCCGCTGTAGACGAACTGGGACGCCGCGTCACAGTCGTCGCCGTGTACGCCGGAATCTCGCACCACACCGACACCGCCGACCAAAACGCCGCCGGCCTGTGGGGCAAGGCAACGGGGTTAGTCGGGCAGGCAATGGCAGCGGCCTCGTTCGTCAACCCGGCCCTGCTCGCCATCGGGCAAGAGACTCTGCGTAAATGGCTCGATCAAGAGCCGCGCCTCAAAATCTACGAACACTACGTAGCCAACCTTTTCCGTAAGCAGGCGCACGTCCGGTCAGCGGAAGTGGAAGAGGTCTTGGGCCTGCTGGCCGATCCATTCGAGGGGGCAACCACCACCGCCGACTTGCTCACCAGCGCCGACTTCAAATTTGAGGCCGCCACTGCCGAGGACGGCGCCAAACTGGAGGTGACGCAGGGCAGCTTCGACGAAATTCTGAGCGGAGCCGATCGGGAGGCGCGGCGGACGGCCTTCGACAGCTACACCGGCAAATATCTCGAATTCAAAAACACGCTGGCCGGCAATCTCGGCACCTCCATCAAACAAAACATTTTTGCCATGCGGGCGCGCAAACACACCTCGTCGCTCACGGCTTCGTTGTTCGAAAACAATATCCCGGTCGAAGTCTTTCACAACTTAATCAACACCTTTCAGAAGAACCTGCCCACCTGGCACCGCTACTGGCAGATACGCCGCAAAGCCTTGGGCGTGGAGGAACTGCACCCGTACGACATTTGGGCGCCGCTCACACGGAACCCGCCGCGCATTCCGTTAGACCAAGCCGTCGAATGGATTTGCGACGGTCTCGCGCCGCTGGGCGAGGAGTACGTCCTGGCCGTGCGCCAGGGTTGCCTCGAACAGCGGTGGGTGGACGTGTATCCGAACAAAGGCAAACGGTCGGGCGCGTATTCCTGGGGAACACAAGGCACGCATCCGTTCATCGTGATGAGCTACGTGGACGACATCGAAAGCCTCAGCACTCTGGCGCACGAACTGGGCCACTCCATGCATTCGTATTTGACCTGGAAGAATCAGCCTTTCGTGTACGGCGAATATTCGCTGTTTGCCGCCGAAGTGGCGTCCAATTTTCATCAGGCGATGGTGCGCGCTCATTTGCTCAAGGCACACGCCGACCGCGACTTTCAGATCAGCGTGATCACCGAAGCCATGTCCAACTTCCACCGCTACTTCTTCATCATGCCCACACTGGCGCGGTTTGAATTGGAGACGCACGAGCGCGTCGAAAAAGGCGGCGCGTTGACCGCCGACGACATGAGCGCGTTGATGGCCGACTTGTTCGCCGAAGGCTACGGCGGCCACATGCGCGTAGACCGCGAGCGAGTCGGCATCACCTGGGCCACTTTCGGCCACCTGTATTCCGACTACTACGTTTATCAATACGCCACCGGCATCTCCGGCGCGCACGCGCTCTCGAAACGCATTCTCGACAAAGAGAATAATGCGGTGGACGATTATTTGAAATTCTTGAAAGCCGGAGCGTCCGCCTATCCGCTTGAAGCGCTGAAGTTAGCCGGCGTTGACCTCACCACGCCCAAAGCGGTGGAGGATACCTTTGCGGTGCTGGGCGCATACGTGGATCGCTTGGAGAAGCTGGT
>CAYYCF010000122.1:0-7328 GCA_964470235.1 uncultured Anaerolineales bacterium
AGGCGTTTCGATGCCGCAAGTGTTGGAGAGATGCGCGGAAGAGGCGGGGTGGAGGCAGAAGGGCGGGTCATGGCAAAGGCCGCAACGCAAATCCCAAAATCCAAATCCCAAACTCCAAAGCGGTATTGGTTTTGCGGCGGCGTTCAAGAACGTGGGTTTTTCGTTTGGCGCGCCGGAGCAGTGCTGGGCCACGGTGGCGATTGAAGGCGCAGGCGAGATTGAACGCGTGATCGTCTATCACGCCGGGGCGGATTGCGGGCAGGGAGCGCACACCGTCTTCGCGCAGATGGCCGCCGAGGCGGCCGGCGTTTCGCTCGACAAGATTCAGCTCGTGCTCTCCGACACGGCTACATCGCAGACGTCCGGCAGCGCATCGGCCTCGCGCATGACGTTTATGGCCGGCAACGCAATCAAAGGCGCGGGTGAGATGGCGCTGAAGAAGTGGATTGAGGAAGAGCGACCGGCAACAGCGACCTTCCAGTACCGCCCGCCGAAGACCACGATGTACGATCCCGAAACGGGGCATAGCGAACCAAACTTCGCCTACGGTTACGTGGCCGAGGCCGTGGAAGTGGAAGTGGACATTGAGACCGGGCACATTAGGGTGACGAATGTCGTCGTCGCCGACGACGTGGGGCATGCGGTCAATCCGGCGCAAGTCGAGGGCCAGATCGAGGGCGCAATCGTGCAGGCGCACGGCTACGCGGTTCTTGAAAACTTTGTTCATCAAGAGGGTTACGTGCAAACACCGTATCTGTCGAACTACTTGATCCCGACCGTGCTCGACGTGCCGGACAAAGTGAAGTCGGTCGTGCTGGAATATCCCGACCCGATCGGTCCCTGGGGAGCGCGCGGCATGGCCGAGATGCCCTACCTGCCTTACGCGCCGGCTCTGATCGCCGCCGTGAAGGATGCGATTGGGATCGAGTTCGAGCAGTTTCCGTTGACGCCCGAACGAGTTTTGGCGGCGCTAAAAGATAGACAACGGATGTAACGGATTGAACGGATAATTGCTCATCCGTTGAATCCGTTCTATTCGTTGTCGAAAATTGATGATCGGGGCGATTGTATTAGCCGCGGGTTTGTCCACACGCATGGGGCAGCCCAAACAAATTATGCGCTGGGGCGGGACGGTGATTGTCCGGCGGGTGGTGGATGTGTTGGCCGAGGGCGGCGTGGATGAAATTGTGGCCGTCACCGGCGGCGCACGGCTGGAAGTGGAAGCGGCGCTGTTGGATTCGGCGGCGCGCTGCGTGTTCAACCCCGATTTTGCGAATGGCGACATGATGCGGTCACTGCAAGTGGGGCTGGCCGCGCTCTCGCCCTCTGCCGAAGCGGCTTTGGTGGCGCTGGGCGATCAGCCGCAGATCGAAGCCGGTGTGGTGCGGATGGTCGCGCAACAATGGCGCGCGGCGCGCGCGGATATCGTCGCGCCGAGTTTCAACCATCGGCGCGGACACCCCGTGTTGTTTGGACGCTCGATCTGGGCGGCGCTCGCGGCGGCGGCGGAAACATCGCCGCGCGACTTTCTGCAAACTCATGCGGAGCGCATCGTGTACGTGGATGTCCACACCGATTCGATTCTGCGCGATGTGGACACGCCGGAAGATTACGAGCGGGAGGCGGGCGGTTAAGGGTAATGTATTCTGATCTGCAAACGACAAACCTCAACGGCTTGAAAGTCGCTTATCGCGTTCAAGGCGATGGGGACGATGTGCTGATGATTCACGGCTGGGCCAGTTCGAGCCGCATGTGGCAATCGCTCATGGGCGCGCTTGCGCCCAGGTTCCGCTGTTGGGCGCTCGACTTGCCAGGCTTCGGCGATTCCGACAAACCGACGAATGGATGGTATTCTATTCAGACGTACGTTGAACTGGCTCGCGATTTCATGGCGGCGCACGAGATGCATCAGCCCGACTTGCTGGGCCATTCAATGGGCGGCATGATTGCCCTGAGTCTGGCCGCCGAATCGCCCGCTGCGCTTCGCCGTTTGGTAGCCATCAACCCGGTTGTCACCGGGCGCACGCCCGTTGTGCGCCTGTTGAGCGAGACTCCGTTGAGCCGCCACATGCTGGCGTTGGGGAAGTGGATGTGGCCGGTGACCACGTCCGACGTGTTCGGTTGGTGGCCTGGGCAAAATTCGGCGGCGCACGTGAAACGCACGCGCGAGGAGTGGGCACAGACGCCGCCGGCTGCGGCGATGTCATCATTGAAAGCCATTGGCCGGCACAACGTCGCCCAGTGCTTGCCGCACATCACCGCGCCGACGTTGATTATTCTGGGGAGCCACGATCTCACCGCGCCCAACGCCGAAGGCCGTTTGGCGGCGCGCTGCATTCCTGGCGCGGAGTTGGCCGTGTTGCGCGCCGGGCATTTGCCTACAGACGATCAACCGGAAAAGACGAATGCGCTCATTGATGGTTTTCTGGGGACAAACCCACGGAGGAACGAATCTGGATAGCTTATCCTTTGCCCGCTCTCTGGTCGAAGTGATCGAAGACAAAAAGGGCGAGAATATTTTGTTGATGGACATCACCGGGCTGTCTATTTTTGCCGACTATTTTGTGATTGCCAGCGGCGGAAGTGACAGGCAGTTGAAGGCTTTGGCGGATGCGGCCAGCGAGGCCGGGGAGCAGGTGGCCAAACGGCGTGTGCTGTTGAGGCGGATTGACCAACAGGCCGAAAGCGGTTGGGTGCTGATCGATCTGGGAGATGTGGTAGTGCATCTTTTCTCTCCCGATCGGCGCAAGCATTACAATCTTGAAGGGTTGTGGAAAGAGGGGAAAATCCTATTGAGGGTGCAATAGACTCTATTACTCGAAACTCCAGCGCTCGCCGTCGCGCGCCCACTGCACCAACTCGTCGGGCTTGAACCACAGCGCAACTTCTTGCGCGCCGTTCTCCGCGCTGTCCGAGCCGTGGGTGAGGTTGCGGCCAATGTCAACCGCCAGGTCGGCGCGGATGGTGCCAGGCGCGGCCTCGGTGGGGTTGGTCTTGCCCATCAATTGGCGCGCGGCTTCCACCGCTTTGGGGCCTTCCCAAACCATAGCCACCACCGGCCCGGACGTGATGTATGAAAGCAGTCCGTCGTAAAACGGTTTGCCTTTGTGCACGGCATAGTGTTTGGCGGCCAACTCCGGCGGCACTTGCATGACCTTCATACCGATGAGCCGCAGGCCGCGCCGTTCGATACGGCCCACTATTTCGCCCACGAGCGAGCGGTGCACGCCGTCGGGCTTGATGAGTACCAAAGTTCGTTCCAAGTGAGTCTCCTACAAGCACAAGAGTAGCAGCGGGCTTTCTGGCCCGCCACGAGCGGACTGGAAAGTCCGCTCTACAAGCCTTGCAAGGCTTGTTTATAAATATCGAGCGCGTGTTGAAGTTGGTTATCGCGCATGTAGGCGTCGCCCAGGGCGCGCAAAAGCTCCGGCCTGTTCGGGTGTTGCTCGTTCGCCTCTTCCAAATCGGCAATGACGTTCTCCAGCATCTGCCCCGATTTGATCACCTGGCCGTAAGCCTCGGTGGCCCTGCCAAAATCGGATGTTTCCAAATGCTCGCGCGCGGCGGCCAACACCGCTTCCGGCGCTTCGGCGGGCTTGCTCTTTGACGGGCGTGGAGGCCGGGGCCGCCGGGGTTTGGCCGCGAGGCGAGTCTTCGTTTCGCCTTCACCGGACGGCGGCGGGGGTATCGCGGCCCCCCCTTGCCCCCCCGTTACCAACGGGGGGGATGGGGGGGACGCGGGTGCAGTCGGGGCTTCCTCCGACACGGCCTTCAGCCAATCGGGCAGAGCGGTCTCGGCCGGCTCGGCCACTGTCTCACCGCCGGGTTGCGGTTCGGCAGGCACGCCCAAGTCGGTAGCGGACGAAACGCGCAACCACTGCGGCATATCGTCTGCGCTCACACGCTGGTCGCTGACGAATTCTTCCTCTTTTGCGCCCTGCCGCACGGCGAGCGCTTCGAGCCAGGCCAGGGCGGCGTCTTCGCTGTGTGCTGCCGAACTTGGCGAAGGAGGCATAGTAGGCCGTGTCGGAGTCGGCTCGGTCGGCTGGTCTGCCGCGGTGCGCAGCCAGTCGGGCAAATCCGGTTCGGGTTTTGCGGGCACGGGCGGCGATTTCAATGTTGCCTCGTACGCGTCCGACTCGGCTTCCATTTGCTTGAGCCAATCGGGCTTCTCCGCTTCAAGCGCCCGGCGCAACTCCTCTTCCTCGTCGAGGCTGGCCGGATGCAGCCAGTCGGTGACGGCCTTCATCGAAGGCGCCGACGGTTCCGATTCGGGAGTGGCAGGCGGCATAGCAACGCCGGGCTGGTAGGCGACAGTCTGATCTTCGGGAGTCGGCGAGGGCTTCATCCAATCGGGGACGCTTGCCAGCGGTGCGGCTTCGGGTGCTTTCATCCAATCGGGGGCGGCGGGCTCGGGTTCGGCCTCGGCCGGTTTTTGCATCCAATCGGGGACGCTTGCCAACGGCGCGGCTTCGGGCGCTTTCATCCAATCGGGGGCGGGCTCGGGTTCAGGTTCAGGTTCGGCCTCGGCCGGTTTCTGAATTGCGGCGGTGTCGGCCTGCGGTTCGGCTTCGAGGTCGTGAAGCCAATCGGGCGCGGCGGGCGCGGGCGACGGCTGCGGCGGTTGAGCCTGGGCAGAAGAGTCACGCAACCAGTCCGGCAATTCGGTGGAGCGCGATTCCGGCTTGCTGACGAGCTCTTCTTCTTTTGCGCCTTGCTTCATCGCCAATGCTTCCAACCAGGCCAGCCCCTGATCGTCGGTTGACTCTGAGAGGGCAGGAGGCGGCGGGGCGGCGGCCGGCGCCGGTTTTTCCCACGGGAGTTTGTCTTCCGCTTCTGCCGCTTCTGTCGGGGGCCGCATCCAATCGACGGTTTCAGGCTCTGGCGCAGGCGCAGCCTCGCGCGAGGCGCGCAGCCAATCGGGTAATTCGCCTTCGGGAGTGGCCGAGGGCGCGGCGGCGGATTCGGGCGGAGTCTCTTCTTCCTCGCGCGGCTTGCGGAGCCAGTCGGGCGATTCAGATTTGCGCGATTCGGGTTTGGTGATCAATTCTTCCTCTTTCGCGCCTTGCTTCATCGCCAATGCTTCGAGCCAGGCGAGGCCTTCGTCTTCCGAAGTTGGCGCGGCGGGCGCAGGCGGGGTGGACGGTTCGGCGGCAAGCGGCGCAACCTGGGCGCTGTCGGGCAGGGCAAGTTTGCCGGTGGGCTTGGATTTCAGGAATCTAGAAATAGTGTCGTCGGCGGGCGGTTGGCTGGCGGCGGGCTTTAGCCAATCGGGCAAGTCGTCGGCCGGCCCCCCCTTGATCCCCCCCGTTGGTGACGGGGGGGGGGCGGGCGCGGACGGTTCGCCGGCCAACCAATTTGGAAGTTCTGACGTCGGTCGCCGTGGCGAAAGGGGTCCGGTCGGTTTTCCCTTTAGGAACGAGGCCACGTCGGGATCGACCTGGTCCGGCTTGAGCCACTCCGGTACGTCGTCGTTGGGTGCGAGTGACGAAGCGGTGGCCGGGACTGCAGCGGCCAGCCAACCTGGCGTTTCCTCGGTGGCAGGTTCTTTCAGCGGGCCAGTGGGTGTCTCGTCCGCGCCTTCCATCGCGGCGCGGAGCCAGTCGGGTGTTTCGCCTTTTGCGGCGCGCGGCTCTGCAGGCTCCTCGGGCGGCCTGAGCGCTTGAAGCCAATCGGGCAATTCGTCAGCCGGAGCGGGCGCGCCACTTACGGACGGCGAGGCAGGTTCAGCCTCTTCAACTGCGAAGGCATTAGGCTCGTCGAGTGGTATCGAGGGATCGCGCGGCGCCCACCCGGCGGCGGCCATCCATCTGGGAATCTCTTCACCTGCCGCCGGTTGTTCGGGCGCGGCCGCGGTGGGTTCCGATTCGATAGCGCCGGACAACACGGCAGCGCCGCCCGCGAGCGAGGCCAACCAATCCGGCACTGGCTCTCCGGCTTCGGCGGCCGGCGGTGTGGCGGTTCCCCCCATCCCTCCCGTTGGTAACGGGGGGGCAAGGGGGGGCGGGGTGGTGGGACGATCCCCAGGTTCGCTTGGGCCTGGCGCGGGCGTTTCGCTCACAAGATCATTCAGCCAATTGGCGTCGCTCTGCTTCGTAATCGGCGTTTCGCTTAGAGCGGACGGCCCGGAATCGCCCTGCAATTGGCTCATCCAATCTGGCGCCGCGGCGCCGGCTCGCGGGCCGCTCATCCAGTCGGCGGCGGAAGAAGGGGCAGGTGCGCCGGTGGGCACGTTTACTGAATTAAGCCAGTCGGCGGCGTCATTGGGGAGCGCAGCGGAATGCGGTTGTTCGAATTGCACGCCCAGGCTTTGCATCCAATCGGGGCGGGTAGTTTCGGTGGCGGACGGCGCGATATAGTCGAGGTGTGGGATGCGAACGCTGTCCGCCGGAGCGTTGGCCGCGCCGCTGCCGTTTTGCGCCGGGTCGGCATAGGCTTCGTAAGGATCCAGCGATTCGAGCCGCTTGCGGTAGCTCTGCGCTTCGGCGGCGTGGCCGGACTCGGCCCAGACGTCGGCCAGAATGCGATTAGCTTCACGGCAGTAGGGCAGCACGTCCAGCAGTTTGGACGACACTTCGGCGGCTTCGGCCATTTGTTTAGCGTGCCACAAAGCTTGCGCCATCACGACTTTGAGGTCGAGCCGGTCCGGCTCTTCAACTAACGCGCTGCGCAGTTCGGCAATGGCCTGCGGGTAAAGGTCGCCTTTTTCGTAGAGGCGCGCCAGCGCGCCGCGAGTGAGGCGCACGCGCGGCGGCTCCATGCCGTCGCGTCGGCCATATAGGCGGCGAAGTTCCTCTTGCACCGGCCCGTTCGACGGCTGCGCTTCGTAGGCTCGTTCCATGTGCCAAATGGCGGCGTCGAGATTGCTCTCGTCCTCGCGCACAATAGCCATGCCGACGTGCGACACGAAGTCGTCCGGCACGCTGGAGAGGACGCGTTGGAACACGTCGGCGGCGTCCATGTGGCGGTTTTTTTCGAGCAAGGCTTTCGCCAGCAGACGATACGACTCCAGGTGCTTGGGGAAGATGCTGAGGATGTAGCGGGCATGGGCGACGGCTTCGTCAACCTGGCTGCCGTCGATCATGCGGTCAATTTCATCAAGGTAGTTTCGTAAGGTAATATCAGCCATACAGGTTGCCCACAGTTAACATAGTATTTTGCACAAAAACGACGTTTGCGCAAGTGGGCGGCTGTACCAAAAACGGCCCCCCGGAGTCCGAAAAGCAAGGCCTGAAGCGGGGAAGGGGAGTTGACCGCTTGCGTTCTCACTCCCCCTTCCCTGCAGGGAAGGGGGCCGGGGGGTTAGGTCTCTCCCCCACAATCTCCTC
>CAYYCF010000123.1:0-6958 GCA_964470235.1 uncultured Anaerolineales bacterium
CTTCATTGCACAACTCTCCCCGGAACGCTATAATCCTCACCGCTCTTACCGATTGTTCAACGCAAGTGTTGGGAGCATAAAGCATGACTCGTCTTGGCAGGCGAAGATGATTAAGTATGAAGTGATTATCTATTGGAGCGATGAAGACGAAGCTTTCGTTGCCGAAGCGCCGGAGTTGGCAGGTTGCATGGCTGACGGGGCGACCTATCAAGAAGCGCTGTTTAATTTGGAAGTAGCGATCCAAGAGTGGATTGAAACGGCGCAAGAATTAGGCCGCCCTGTTCCGGAACCAAAAGGGCGGCTCATTTACGCTTAAGTACGAATTACTTCATGAGCGGCGCCGCAGACGAAATCAAAGCCCGCATCAATGCGGTTGAATTGATCGGCGAGACGGTGAAACTGCGCCGCAGTGGGCGCACGTTCTCCGGCCTGTGCCCGTTTCACGTCCACACCAAAAACACGCCCTCCTTCGTCGTCTGGCCGGAGACCGGAACGTGGAAATGTTTCGGGCAGTGCAACGACGGCGGCGACATCTTCAAGTTCGTGATGAAGAAAGAGGGCTGGGCCTTTCGCGAAGCCCTCGAATACCTCGCCGGTCGCGCCGGAGTCGAACTCAAGCCGCGCACGCCTCAAGATGTCGAACGCGAAGAAGAATACAACCGCCTGCGCGAACTGCTCACGCTGGCGGTGACGTATTACCGCAACTTGCTGATCAACGCCCCCCAAGCCGCCGCCGCCCGCGCGCACTTGCATAAGCGCGGGCTGACGACGGAAACGCAAGAACTCTTCGAGCTCGGTTATGCTCTCCTCGCGTGGGACGCCGCAAGCAAATTCTTCGCCGAGCGCGGCTACACCCGCAAAGAAATGTTGGATGCGGGACTGATCATCGAGCGCGACCCCTCGGCAAGCTCTGGGCAGGCTGGCTCAATCAGAGATCGCTTCCGCAACCGGCTGATGATTCCCATTCGCGACGGGCAGGGGCGGCTGTCCGGTTTCGGCGCGCGCGCGCTCGACCCCGACGATCAACCTAAATTTCTCAACTCGCCCCAAACGCCGGTGTTCAGCAAAGGCGACACGGTGTATGCGCTCGACCGCGCCCGCAAGGCGATCAGCGCCGGCGGTGTGGCCGTGTTGGTCGAGGGCTATATGGACGTGATGGCGGCGCATCAGGCCGGATTTACGAATGTGGTCTCGGCCATGGGCACGGCGCTCACCGAAACGCAACTGCGGCTGATCAAGAAATACGCCAAGCGGATCGTGCTGGCTCTCGACGCCGACGTGGCCGGAGACAAAGCCACGCTGCGCGGGCTGACCGTCGCCCGCGAAACGCTCGATCACGATTACACCCCGGCCTTCGACGCGCGCGGCCTGATTCGCAGTGAGGGCAAACTGCAAGCCGACATCCGCGTGTTCACGCTGCCGGATGGCCTTGACCCTGACGATCTGATCAATTCGAAACCGGACGAGTGGAAGCGCGGCGTAGCCGAAGCCGCGCCGATCCTTGATTACGTTATCGGCGCGCTCACAGCGGATCGTGATCTCGAAGACCCAAAAGTAAAGTCGGATGTAGCGGACGAAGTGTTGCCGATCATTCAAGACGTGGCCGATCCGGTGGAGCGTGACGCGTACCGCCAGAAGTTGGCGCGCTTGCTGAAAGTGGACGAGCGGGCCTTGGCGCAAAAAACGGCCAGCGCAGTCAAAAGCCAGCCGCCACGACTCCGCCCGGCGCCGATTCAACCGCCGCCCGACGCGCCGGAGATGGAATCCGGGCCGCGCGGCGACGAGTCTCCGCTTCCTGGATCGGCAGACGATAGGTTAGAGTCATACTGTCTTGGGTCGCTGGTGCGCCATCCTGAACTCGTCGCCAAAGCAGATCGTGAATTGCGCGCCTTCCAACTTGCGCCGTTGACGGCGGATGATTTCACCCGCACCGATCTGCAAATCATATTCGGCGCGCTCAAGACCGCGCTTGATCAAGATCGAATCGAGCCGCGCGAGTTCATGTTAGAACATTTGGATGAGGCGGTGGCCCCGCGGTTGTCGTCACTGCTTGACGAAATTGGGGAAGTTACAATCGAAGACCAAAAGCGAATTAAGGATATACTGTACGCCGTGGTGCGATTGCGAGATCGCAACGTGGACATTGCCTTGAACGAGATTCGCTTTTTGCAGGAAGAAGTGCGCGAACAGGTGGAAACGGATTTGGCGGAAATGTACGGCCAGCAAGCATTTAATCTGACTCAAGCCAAGCAAGCATTGTCGCGCGCCAAGAAGAATTACACGCGGCGCTTGGAAATGGCAAACGGCGCGGGAGCAAACTGAGCGTGGCTAAGCCAACGAAGAAAACCGGCAAAAAGAAAAAGCCCGTTGCGGTCAAACGGCGCGCGAAGCCGCGGCCTTCGCAGTCGGCGAAGGCCGCAGCCAACTCGCTGAAGTTGGAAACGCCGAAGGAACTCGAATTGCTGGCTGGCCGGGTGAAGGCCCCGCCTCCAAAAGCGCAGGCTCGGGTTGAGAATGAGGAAGAGGTGGAGGCGGAATCTGACGCCGACATCGAGCTGCTCGAGGTGGAGGATGAAAGTGATTTTGACGAGGAAGAACCAAAAGAGGAGGAGTTAGAGGAACTTCTCGGGGATGAGAGTTGGCGCGAAGAGCGGCTGTCGTTGGCCGGGATCGAAATGTCCGATGATCCGGTGCGGCAATATCTCAAAGAGATCGGGCAAGTGCCTTTGTTGAATCCGACTCAGGAAATCTGGCTCTCGACTCAAATCGCCGCCGCTAATCGTCTGTTGGCGATACGAAAAACGCAGATTGAATCCAAACGTCATCCGGTGGGAGGGAGCGCGCTGGTGGCCTCCTGGCCGACGTTGGTGGCCGCGTGGAAACGCGTGCTGGAAGACACGAAACGGTTGAAGAAGCCCGTAGTAGATTTTTCGGCGCTGGTGGCCGAAGCCCGAGAACTGCGCCGCGCCTGGCAAAGCGAGACGCCGTCCGCGCTCCGCGCCTGGCTGGACACCGGCGAGTGGGGCCGCGACATGGCGTGGACGAAAGTGGCCGAGCACGGGTTTGAAGTTTTCTTGCTGTTGTATTTACTCCCGCAGAAAGCGCAGATGCGGCTAGAGGCGGCAACCAAAGTCTCCGGCGGCAAGAAGCGGGTCGTGACGCTGCCGCAAGCGCGCACGCTCAAGAGTTGGCTGCCAGGCGAGTTGGAGATTGAGCACGACTTCGCCGAGATTCACCAGCGCGCCGGGGAAGCGAACAAAGCGCTTACCCGCGCCAACTTGCGGCTGGTGGTGAGCGTTGCCAAACGTTACATCGGGCGCGGCATTTCGTTCCTGGATCTGATCCAAGAAGGCAATATTGGCCTCCTGCGGGCAGTGGAGAAATTTGATCCTACGAAAGGTTTCAAGTTCAGCACGTATGCCACGTGGTGGATTCGCCAAGCCATCAGCCGCGCCATTGCCGATCAAGCGCGCACGATTCGCATCCCGGTTCACATGGTCGAGACGATCAATCGCTTGACGAAAGTGCAGCGGCATTTAACTCAGGAATTGGGGCGCGATGCCTCGGTGGAAGAAATGGCGCTGGAACTTGACCTGCTGGCGCCGGAGGAAGTGCAGGCTATTAGAGTCGCCCAAGCCGAAAACGGCGAACGGCTCGATCCGGAACTGGATCGCAAATTGCGGCGCGCGGCGGCGAAGGTGCGGAAGATTATCCGCATTTCACAAGAGCCGATGTCGCTCGAAATGCCGGTGGGCGCAGAGGAGTCAAGTTTGCTCGGCGACTTCATCGAAGATGAAACCATTCCGGCCCCCGCCGACGCGGCTTCGCGCGAGTTGTTGAAAGAGCAGGTGTCGAACGCGCTGGCGGTGCTGACGGAGCGCGAGCGCGAAGTGCTGGAAATGCGGTTCGGGCTGGTGGACGGGCTCGATCACACGCTGGAAGAAGTGGGACAGCACTTCAAAGTCACGCGCGAGCGCATCCGGCAGATTGAAGCCAAGGCCTTGCGGAAGCTGCGGCATCCGACGAGGAGCCGGCAACTGCGCGATTATCTGAGCTGAAGCCAGCCAATGCCATCACCGTTTCCCGGCATGGATCCCTATATCGAAGCCCCTGACGTGTGGAGCGACTTTCACGGCAGGCTGGCGAGCGAAATTAGCGCGGAGCTTAATCGGCATTTGCGCCCGCGTTACGTGGCGCGCATGACTCCCTATGTCACTTACGAATCCGTTGAAATTGCAGGACCGGCCGGTATCCGGCCAGATGTGGGCGTGTGGCAAGCTCGACCGCCAACCACGGCAGTTCGAGAGTCAGCCATAGCCATCACGCCGCCGGTGGCCGAGAGCGAAGTGGCTTACGAAGTGCCTTTGCGCTTGTATACGGTTGAGATTCACGCCGTCGAGACGATGGAGCTTGTGACTGCTATCGAAATTCTCTCACCGGTCAATAAGCGGCGCACGCACGACGCTTACCACGATTATCAACGCAAACGGCGCGATCTATTGCGCTCGGCCGCGCATCTCATGGAAATCGATCTGCTGCGCGGCGGCGACCGGCCGTCGCTGGAAAGACCCGTGCCGCCCGCGCCGTACTACGTCACGCTCAGCCGTGCCAATCGCCGCCCTAAAGTTGAAGTATGGCCCGTTCAACTGAACGATAGACTTCCGGTGCTTCCGGTGCCACTGCGCGAACCCGATCCGGACGTCACGTTGGACCTGCCAACCGTTGTCGCCACTCTCTACGATGACGGCGGTTATGATATGCTCATTGACTACAGCCAGTCACCTCCGCCGCCGCCGCTCTCGGATGACGAGGCGAAATGGGTAGAGGAATTGTTGAGAATGTTTGACACCCCCGATCGCTTGTGATAACATTTACACACTTTTCTGGCCGGGAGATCGTTCATGCCGCTTGACCAACTCCTCAAAGATTACCTTCCCATTGTCATTCTTCTCACGGTATCCACCGTTCTCGCGATTCTTGTTATCATCCTCGGCCACACGCTCGGCCCACGCCGTGACACTTCTCGCAAATTAGCTCCATACGAATCGGGCATGATCCCCATCGGCCCGGCCGCACGCCGGATGCCGGTACGGTTCTACCTGGTCGCGGTTTTGTTCATCCTTTTCGATATTGAAGTCGTGTTCTTTTTGCCCTGGGCGGTAGTGTTCAATCAGTTTGTCGAGAAAGGATTGGGGTTGTTCATCCTGTTTGAGATGTTTGTATTCATTACTATATTGCTCGTGGGCTACGTTTACGCCTGGAAGAAAGACGCGCTGGAATGGGAGTAGAGATACGAAACCTCACAGGCCTCAAAGACCTGTGAGGTTTTAGGAGAAGCAATATGGGTCTTGAACAAAAACTGGGCAACATGGGCGTGGTCACGCTGACGCTGGAGCAGGCCGTGAACTGGAGCCGCACCAACGCCATGTGGCCTATGCTGTTCGGTTTGGCTTGTTGCGCTATGGAAATGATCAGCACACAGGCGCCGGCCTATGACGTGAGCCGCTTCGGTATGGAATTGATGCGCGCCTCGCCGCGGCAGAGCGATTTGATGATCGTGGCCGGGCGCGTCACGCGAAAGATGGCCCCCGTCCTGCGCCGTCTCTACGATCAAATGCCCGACCCCAAATGGGTGTTAGCTATGGGCGACTGCGCCTCCTGCGGCGGAATCTTCAACAACTACGCCATCGTGCAGGGTGTGGACGAAGTGGTGCCGGTGGATGTATACGTGGCCGGCTGCCCGCCGCGCCCCGAAGCGCTCATTCACGGCGTGATGACTTTGCACGAAAAAGTCCGCAAAGAAAAGATTGTTACCTGGAAGTAAATGGGACGTAGATGCACGCAGATAAGCGCAGATAAAACAAGAAAATCAGCGTTATCCGCGTTTATCCGCGTCCAAGAATTTCCTTGAGACTCACGCCATGACTCACGTCGAAAAAGCAGTAGCCGCTATTCGCGCTAAATTCCCCGACGCCGTCGAAGAAGTAATCGAGTTTCGTGGCGAGACCACGGTGGTCGTCAAGAAGGCGGCTCTGGTTGACGTGTGCCGTTTCATTCACGACAACCCCGATCTCAACTACAACTATCTTGCCGACCTGGCGGCGACGGACGCCTACCCCGGCGAGCCGCGCTTTGCCGTATCGTTGATCCCGTACGCGATGGCAGAGAATGCGCGCTTTCGAATCAAGGTATACGCATCGGGTGACGAGCCGGAACTGCCCACTCTGACCGGGGTGTGGCGCAACGCCGATTGGTTCGAGCGTGAAGCGTGGGACATGATGGGAATTAGGTTTACCGGCCATCCCGACCTGCGCCGTCTGCTCATGCCGGCCGATTGGGTGGGGCATCCGCACCGCAAGGATTACCCGCTCGGCTACGAAGAAGTGCAGTTTTCGTTCAACTGGCGCGAGATAGATGCCAAGAAACCTTACGCGAAAGATTAATAATGGCCGAAGACATCGTTCACGAAATCGAACCAACGCTTCAAGGCATGAAGCACCTCTTCACCGAGCGCGCTATGACCGGCGAGACGATGGTGCTGAACATGGGGCCTCAGCACCCCAGCACCCACGGTGTGCTTCGTCTCATTCTTGAACTCGACGGCGAAACGGTGGTGCGCGCCATTCCCGACATTGGCTTTTTGCACACCGGCATTGAGAAGAACATGGAAGCCAAGACGTTTCTCAAAGCCCTGGTGATGACCGACCGGCTCGACTACCTCAACAACATCGGTAACAACCTCACCTACTGTCTGGCCATCGAAAAACTGATGGAGGTGACAGTGCCGGAACGGGCGCAGGCGATTCGGGTGTTGATGGCAGAACTTATGCGGATCGGTTCGCATCTGGTGTGGCTCGGCACGCATGCCATCGATCTCGCTTCGATGAGCATTTTGCTTTACGCCTTCCGCGACCGCGAACGCATTATGGACATCTTCGAGATGGTGTCCGGCCAGCGG
>CAYYCF010000124.1:0-2014 GCA_964470235.1 uncultured Anaerolineales bacterium
GGCCTTTCAACAACGTCAACACCGTGCGCCGCGTGACCGCCTCGGCTGCCGGGAGTTGCGTCAACTCTACTTCGCTATCCGGGCCGACAAAAATCGTGGTGCCACTGGCGAGCGTAAATCTAATTCCGCCGGAGGTGGTGGACACCGTTCCACCGGCAACCGATTGGACCGGGATGGTTTGAACTGGGATGGTGGGCAAGGGCGTGAACGTGGGTTGCGGCGACGGAGGCTGAAAAGTGATGACGACCGATGGCGGAGGGCTGGCTTGCCGAAAACCTACCCAAGCCGCCAGCAGAACTAGAGCTGTCGCCGCCGCGCCGACAAACAAACCGGCAAACAGGACGACGATTAATTCCGCCGTCGAAAGACGAGGACGTTCAGGACGAAGTTTCATTTTTTACTCCCTGTCTCTCTACCCGAATCTTCCCGTCACGTAATCCTCGGTGCGTTTGTCTTTGGGAGCGACGAACAACTCTTTCCCCTTGCCGTATTCTACCAAACGGCCTTGCAAAAAGAACGCGGCGCGGTCGGCGATGCGCGCCGCCTGCTGCACCGAATGCGGCACGATGATGATTGTATAGCCGCGTTTGATTTCTTGCAGTGAAGCTTCCACTTTGGCGGTGGAGATCGGGTCGAGGCCGGAGGTGGGTTCGTCGAGCAGAACAACGTCCGGTTCGAGCGCCAGCACGCGCGCCAGGCACAACCGTTGCTGCTGGCCGCCGGAGAGGGCGGCGGCCGGCGCGTCAAGCCGATCCTTCACTTCATCCCACAGCGCCGCCGCCTTGAGCGATTCTTCCACCGCCGACTCCAACTTGCCCGCGCTTCGCGTTCCCGCCAGTTCCAAACCATACGTCACGTTTTGCCGGATGCTCATGGGCAGGGCAATGGGCTGGGCAAACACCATGCCCACCCGGCGGCGCAGGGCAATGAGGTCAATGCCGGGCGCGGTGATGTCTACGCCGTCCAGAAGAATCTTTCCGGTGAGTCCCACCCCGTCCACCAGATCGTTGAGGCGGTTCAACGTGCGTAGCAGAGTGCTCTTGCCGCCGCCCGCCGGGCCGAACAACACCGTGATCTCGTTGGCCGGTATCTCCATCGAAATGTCGCTCAGAGATTCCGTGCCGTCGTCGTAATGGACGGAAAGATGCTCTATGACTATCTTGTTGCGAGTCATGCTATGGAACACAGATGAACACTGATTCGATTGATTTACACAGATAAGAGAAAAATCTGTGTTCATCCGTTTGATCTGCGTTCATCTGTGTCCCCCCTTTTACCATTGGCGTCGCGCCCGCGCGCGCGAGCGGATGATCGTCGCGATGACGTTCATCGAAAGCACAAATACGAGCAAGACCAGCGCCGTGCCGTATTGAATTTGAACCGGCATGCCCGGCACTTGAGTCGAGATGACAAATAGATGGTAGGGCAAAGCCATGGTGGCGTCGAAAACAGAGTCCGGCAGGCGCGGGAGAAAGAAGGCGGCGGCAGTGAACAAGATCGGCGCAGTTTCACCGGCGGCGCGTTCCAATCCCAGGATTACGCCGGTGAGAATCCCCGGCAGGGCTTGCGGCAAAACGACGCGGCGGATGGTCTGCCATTTCGTCCCGCCCAGGCTGATGCTCACCACGCGGAAACTTTGCGGCACGGAACGCAAGGCTTCTTCGGCGGTGGAGATGATGACCGGCAGAGTCATGATGGACAGGGTCAAGCTTCCGGCGAGGAGCGAGGTGCCAAACTTCAAAAACAAAACGAAAAGACCAAGGCCGAATAAGCCGTACACAACGGATGGAATGCCGGCGAGATTGATAATGGCGATTCGAATCGCGCGCGTGAGGCGATTGTCCTTTGCGTATTCGGAAAGATAAACGGCGGCGGCCACGCCCAGCGGCACGGCGATGAGGGCCGTTCCCAGCGTAAGATACGCCGTGCCGACGATGGCCGGCCCGATGCCCCCCGCCCGCATCCCGTCACGCGGAATAGCCGTCAGAAATTCCAAAGAGATCGCCGGAGCGCC
>CAYYCF010000124.1:2114-6915 GCA_964470235.1 uncultured Anaerolineales bacterium
AATCTGTGAAATCAGTGTAATCTGTGGTTCCCAAAAAGCCAATCACGAAAGCAGCCGTTCGGCGCGCTTTCTCTGCCGGAACACCACTGCGCTGGCAGCCACGTTCACAAGGAACGAAATCAAAAACAATACAATGCCTATCGTGAACAGCACGTGGTAGTGCGCGCTTCCATTCGCCACTTCGCCCATCTCGGCGGCAATGGTGGCCGTCATCGTGCGCACCGGCAGGAAGAGGGCGTTGAGCGTCGTCGGCATGCGGGCGGCGTTGCCCGTCACCATCATTACCGTCATCGTCTCGCCAATCGCCCGTCCGATTCCCAACATGATCGCCGTCAGCACGCCGGAGCGCGCCGCCGGAACGGTGACGCGCCAGATCGTTTGCCACTTCGTCGCGCCCAAGGCCAGCGCCGCATCGCGATAACTTTTCGGCACGGCGTCGAGCGCATCTTCGGCGACGGAAACGAGCGTGGGGATGGCCATGCCCGCCAGCAGCAGCGAGCCGGTGAAGGCGGTGAGGCCGGTGGGCATGTCCAGCGTGGTTCGCACAAGAGGCGCAAGCACCAACATTCCGAGGAAGCCCAGCACCACCGAGGGCAAGCCGCCCAGCACTTCGACCAACGGTTTGAGAATCTCGCGCGCCGGGCGCGGCGCGATCTCAGCGATGTAAACCGCCGTCGCCAGGCCAAATGGCACGGCGATGAGGGCCGCGCCGACCGTGACGATGAGCGAGCCGCCGATAAGCGGCAGCAGGCCGAAGTGTTTCTCAATCGGGTACCAGCGCGTGCTGAATAAGGCGCCGAGAGTCACTTCGCCCAGCGCGGGCAAACCTTCGCGAAGCAAGAAAATAAATATGAGGACGACAAATAGAATCGCCGAATATCCCGCGGCGCGAATCAACGACTCGACGACGAGTTCGATCCAGTTTCGGCCCTGCTTCGGTTGACTGTCAATGGGTGACAACGCTCTTCGCCCTGTTTTGTTACCACAGATTACACTGATTACACTGATTTTGATTCCTCATCTGTGAAATCCGTGTAATCTGTGGTTCCTATTTTACTGGCACGAATCCAAGTTCGGCCACAATCTTCTGCGCCTCCGCGCCCAACAGCCAATCGAGATAGTCCTTCACCACACCCGTCGGTTGGCCGCGCGTATACATATATAAGTCGCGCGCGATAGGATACGACTTGTCGTTCACGGTCGCAATAGTGGGCAGAACGTAAGCGCCCCCTTCTTCTTTCGCTACTGCAATCGTCTTCAAATCCGGCGTCACGTAACCCAAGCCGTCGTACCCAATCGCGTTCGGATTCTGGCGGGCCTCGGCCGAGATGCCTTCCGAACTCGGCATGAGCAGTGTGTCGGGAGAGAACAGCGTATTGTTCTCCTTCTGCCCAAGCCTCAGCACGTGCTCCAGAAAATAGACGTGCGTGCCGGAATTGGTTTCGCGCGAGAGCAGGACAATCGGGCGATCTTCGCCGCCCACTTCGCGCCAATTGGTGATCTGCCCGCTGTAGATGGCCGAGAGTTGCGGCAGAGTCAATTCGCCGACCGGGTTGGCCGGGTTGACGATGACCGCAATCGCATCCCGCGCCACCGTGAACTCGACCGGCTCGATTCCGTTCGCTTCCGCTTGTTGCTTCTCTTCATCTTTGATCGCCCGCGAGGCGTTGGCAATATCCACCGTGCCGTTGATCAACGCGGCGAGGCCCGTGCCGGAACCGCCGCCCGTCACCGACAGCCGCACGTCGTGGTGTTCCTTCTGATACGCTTCGGCCCAGGCCAACGCCAGATTGACCATCGTATCCGAGCCTTTGTTCTCGATGGTGACCTGCGCTGCGGGAACGGAAACAGAAGCCGACGGCGCGGCGCAGGCCGCGGTCAACGAGAGGGCAAGCCAGAGCAAAGTGAGTCGTGATAGACGAATCATCAGTGTGATTATTTAACCACAGATTACACAGATTTCACAGATGAAAAGAGAACTCCGTGTATTCCGTGAAATCTGTGGTTTCTAATTTGCGGTACAATCACGCGCAACGATGGCGAAGATCACGGTCGAGCATCTCGATTTTTATTACGGCCCCAAGCGCACGCTGTCCGCCGTTTCGATGCAGATCGCCGAGCGTGAGATCACCGCCCTCATCGGCCCGTCGGGCTGTGGCAAGTCCACCTTTCTGCGCTGTTTGAACCGGATGAACGACACCATCCCAGGCGCGCGCGTCGAGGGCGCGATTAAACTGGACGGGCAAGACATCTACACCCCAACGGTGGACGTGGCCGACCTGCGCCGCCGGGTGGGACTCGTTTTTCAAAAACCCAACCCGTTTCCGCAATCGGTGTTCGACAACGTGGCCTTCGGCCCGCGCGTGTTGGGCTTGACGAAAAATCTGCCGGAACGGGTTGAGGCTTCGCTGCGCGGCGCGGCATTGTGGGACGAAGTCAAAAATAACCTGAACGATCCGGCGTTGAATCTTTCGCTCGGCGAACAACAGAGGCTGTGCATTGCCCGCGTGTTGGCCGTGGAGCCGGAAGTGATTCTGATGGACGAGCCCTGCTCCGCGCTCGACCCGGCGGCCACGTCGAAGATTGAAGAACTGATGCGGGAACTGAAAGAACGCTACACCATCGTCATCGTCACGCACAACATGCAACAAGCGGCGCGCGTATCGGACCGCACCGGGCTTTTCTGGCTGGGCGAGTTGGTGGAATTCGACCGCACCACTCAGCTCTTCACCCGCCCATCCAAAGAAGTGACGGAAAATTACATTACCGGCAGGTTTGGGTAATGTTTCACGGCAATGAATTCGTCAACGGATGCAACGGGTGGAACGGATTTCTTTGTCATCCGTTTGACGCGAAGCGGTTCAATCCGTTGACGAAAAAACTTTGCGGTAATAAATGAAAGGATGTTGGCGCTATGACCATCCCCCTACGCTCCGCCATTGACCGCGAACTCCTGCAAATACGCGACCACCTCTTACGCCTGAGCGCGCTGGTGGACGCGGCCATTGATCGCTCCGTCGAGTCGCTCAAAAATCGCGACCTGGCGCTGGCGCGTCAGATTATTGCCGACGACGCTCCCATTAATGAACTGCGGTTCACTATTGAAGAGGAGTGCATGGCGCTCATCGCCACACAGCAACCGGCGGCGGGGGATTTGCGTGCTATCATCGCCGCCATGAATATCGTCAACGATATGGAACGCATGGCCGATCACGCCACCGGCATCGCCAAAACGGTGACCCGCATGGGCGATCAGCCTTTGCTCAAGCCGCTGGTGGACATTCCCAAAATGGCGGCGCTGACGCGGAACATGCTCAAGCGCAGCCTCGACGCGTTTTTGGCGCGCGACGCCGACGCCGCCCGCGCTATCGCCGCGCAAGATGACGAGATCGATCATTTATATAAAGCTATCTTCGACGAACTGCTGGGGATCATGGCTCGCGACCCGGAGACGATCTCACGCGGCACTTACCTGCTGTGGTGCGCGCACAACTTGGAGCGCATCGGCGACCGCGTGACCAACATCGCCGAGCGCGTGATCTTCATGGCGACCGGGACGATGAAAGAGTTGAACGTTTGACAACGGATGAAACGGATTGAACGGATATATCAAAAGAATCCGTTTACATCCGTTCCATCCGTTGTCAACAATCTCAGTCCCCGAAGCAAATCCCCAGATCGCGCGCGGTCAACATCGTGTCGCAATCGAGCGACACCGTTCGCATGCGGCGCGTGGCTTCCTCCAACGGCACGTACTGCACCGTCGGCGGATTAAGCGCCACCATAATTCCCGATTGCCCTGCTTCCAGCGCCCGCACCGCCGCCGCGCCGAAGCGCAGTGAAAGCAAACGATCAAACGTGGTCGGCGTGCCGCCGCGCAGTAAATGTCCCAGCACCACCGACCGCGTCTCTTTTCCGGTCAGCGTTTGCAGGTCGCGCGCCACTTTGTCGCCGATGCCGCCCAATCGCTCCGACCGCCCAATCATCTTTTCTCCGATGACCATAGCCGCGCCGCCTTCGGGTTTCGCCCCTTCGGCCACCATCACGATGGCATAATTCTGATCCTGCTCTTCACACTCTTTGATTTTCTGGGCCACCTTTTCCAAGTGGTACGGAATTTCGGGAATCAGAATGGCATCGGCCCGGCCGGAGACTCCGGCATTCAACGCAATCCAGCCTGCATACCGTCCCATCACTTCGACCACAATCACGCGGTGATGCGAGTCCGCGGTGGAGTGCAGGCGATCCAGGCATTCGGTGGCGAATGACACCGCCGTGTCGAACCCGAACGTGATCACCGTTTTGTCGAGGTCGTTGTCAATGGTCTTCGGCACGCCGACCACGCGCAGGCCCTTTTTGTGCAGGACGTTGGCAATACTCAGCGAGCCGTCGCCGCCGATGGCGATCAGCGCGTCAACGCCCCGCTCGCGGAGTGTGTTGACAAGCTCGTCCGAACGATCAATCGCACGGACCTCGCCATTCTCGCCAAGGGTGGGATACTCCAACGGGTTTCCCCGATTGGTTGTGCCAAGAATCGTGCCGCCTAAATGGGTAATGCCCTTGACCATCTCGCGCGTCAACTGCATCACGCCGCCTTCGGGGTAATTTTCCGGCGTCAGCAATCCGTTATACCCGTCGCGGATTCCCCAACACTCCCAGCTCCGGTTGAGGGCCGAGAGAGTCACCGCGCGAATGACGGCGTTCAATCCCGGGGCGTCGCCGCCGCCGGTGTTGACGGCAATCTTCTTGATGGAGGGAGAGGGTTGGGCCATATGACCGCGCGCCGGATGCTGTGAAGAGG
>CAYYCF010000125.1:0-6904 GCA_964470235.1 uncultured Anaerolineales bacterium
TCAGCCTCGCCATCATCATTCTCGCCATCCTCGCGGGCATCTTCAGCGCGCCGATCATTCAACTCACCAAGGGCCGCATCTTCGTCACCGGCTCGCTTTCATCCCAAGCCGACAAGCAGGCGATGTCGTGGCTGCGGGATCACGCGCCTGCCGACGCATTGATTCTCAACTATCCCGGCATCGAAGGCGATTGGGCGCCGGTGATTGCCGAGCGACGGACGGTGCATTTCCGCGAACAGTTGTTTTACGTCGGCGCGCAAGAGGCCTGGGCATTGCAGGACAAATTGCGCCGGGCCTATCTGAGTCCGGCCGCGCCGGAATCGGAGTCGGCCATTCGTGACGCCGGAGTAGATTACATTCTTGTGCCGCAAGCGGTCGGGCGGCCTGAGTCGTCCGCCTCGGCTATGCGTTGGCGGCCGCCATTCACCGAGCCGCAGCTATCATTGTTTGCCGATGCGCCCTATCTCGAATTGATTCGGGATTTCGACGGGGCACAGATTTGGAAGGTCGTAGACAAGTAAGCACGGAAACAAGTAAACACGGAAACAAGTGGATATGGATTATCTATCTACCTGTGTACTTGTGTGCTTGTGTACAGCGTACCTGCATATGCGCATCCTCCACATCATCCCTTACTTTTATCCTGCCTGGGCTTACGGCGGAACGTGCCGCGGCGCGTGGGAGGTAGCGCGCGCGATGGCGCGGCGCGGGCATGAGGTGGCGGCCTATACGACGGACGCGCTCGACTCGCGCCGCCGCGCGCAACTCGCATTTGAAGCAGTGGAGGGCGTGCAAATCTACCGCGCCGCCAACCTGAGCAACCGGCTGGCGTGGGGGCGGTTGTTTCTGCCGCTGACGTTTGGCTTTGGGCTTGAGCGCGAAATCCGCAAAGCGGACGTCGTTCACCTGCACGAATACCGCTCATTGCAAAATGCCATCGCCCTGCCGATGATCGGACGGACGCGCGCGCCGTTCATCTTGACGGCGCAGGGCGGCTTGCCTATGCTCGTCGGGCGCTTCGCGCTCAAGCGATTCTATGATTCGCTGGTGGGACACCGCCTCGTGCGCGGCGCGCGCCGCTTGCACGCGCTCAACAACATGGAAGCGGAACAGTTCCTCGACGTGGGGGGCAGGCCGGGGCAGATTTTCATTTCGCCCAACGGCATTGATTTGGAAGAGTATCGGGAACTTCCGGACTCCGCAAACTTCCGCGCCCGGTACGACATCTCCGCCGATGCGCCGGTGGTATTATTCCTGGCGCGCGTGCATAAAATCAAAGGCGTAGATTTTCTGGTGTCGAGTTTCGCCGAAGCCAGCCGCGCCCTGCCCACTGCCGTGCTGGTGATCGCCGGGCCGGATGACGGCTACCTGCCGGAAGTGAAGCGGCAGGTTCAAACGTTGGGCATCGAAGATCGCGTCCGGTTCACCGGTTACGTGGACGGGGCGGCGAAGCTGGAAGCGTATCGGGCGGCGAACTTGTACGTTCTGCCTTCCACTTACGAAATTCTCGGCATCACGCTGTTGGAGTCGTTGGCCTGCGGCACGCCGGTGATCACAACGGATCGCTGCGGGCTGGCTGAGGTCTTGCGGCAAAAAGAACTGGGATCAGTTGTGGCCTACGGCGACGTGAAGGGGTTGAAAGAGGAAATCGTCCGCGCGCTCAGTTCGCCTACGGAGGGCGCGGAATACCGGCGCAATTACGTGTTGCAGAATTATGGATGGAATAAAATTGCGGAGGGGTGGGAAGAAGTGTACCGGCAGTGCGCGGGATAACCGCGATCACGCCGCTTGCGGAACGAACAGACTGACCACCGCAATTTCCAGTTCAGCCAGTATCGCCGATTTCACTCTTTCGCTGCCGCTGAATTGACCGAGCAAAACATATTCGACGCTGTCGGACGGCAGGGTGTAGACGATGACCGAGCGGGTCTTCGGGTCGGCCAACCAATACTCGCGGACTTTGGCCCGCTCGTACGCGCCGAACTTGATATGCTGATCGAGGCGGAGACTGCCGGGCGATAATACTTCAACTACGAGATCGGGCGCGCCTTCAAAAATTTGTGAGCCGATCTCCCGGTCGGCGGCAATGTACAACACATCGGGCTGGACGGGCTTGGCAATGCCGGGCAGGTGAACTTCAAAAGGCGCGGTGATGATAGTGCCAAGCGCGCGTTCGTCTACAAAAACTGACAACTGCTTGACGAGTTTCGTTACGGCGAGCTGGTGTTCGTAAGAGGGTGCGTTAGCCACGTATAGCACTCCTTCAATGACCTCGTAGCGTTTGCCATCGTCCGGCAGGCGCAGGTAGTCTTCGTAAGTCCATTGGCCTTGTTGCGGCCAGGCGCGTTCGCTTTTGGCAGGGAGCGTGGGCGGCGCAATTCGCGTGACCATAATTAGAAGTTCGTCCTCGTTGCGGCCATTGTAATGACGAGTTGAGTGGGAGTCAAGCGAGAGTAATAGGATGACAAAATGTGCGGCATCTGTGGAATCATAACCATCGGCGACGGGCCGCGCGTTGACGCGGCGTTGCTCGATTGCATGCGCGACACGATTGCCCATCGCGGGCCGGACGACGCCGGAAGCTGGGTGTCGCACGATGGCTGCGTCGGGTTGACGAATCGGCGGTTGGCGATCATCGATCTCAGCCCGGCCGGCCACCAGCCCATGAGCAATGAGAACGGATCGATTTGGATCGCGTACAACGGCGAAACGTACAATTACGCCGAACACTTCGCGCCGCTGAAAGCGCGCGGCCACCAATTCCACTCGCAGTCGGACACGGAAGTGATCGTGCATTTGTACGAAGAATATGGACACGACTGTTTGCACCGACTGCGCGGCATGTTCGGCATTGCGATTTGGGACGAAAGCAAACGCGAGCTTTTTCTGGCCCGCGACCGGCTGGGCGTGAAGCCGCTGTATTACACTTTCGCCAATGGGCAGTTTATTTTTGGCTCGGAGATCAAAGCCATCCTCAAACATCCGGCGGTGAAACGCGAGATCGATCTGGCCGCGCTGTATCACTTCCTCACCTTCCTCACGCCGCCCGCGCCGGACACCCTCTTCAAAAACATCCACAAACTGCCGCCCGGCCAACGCGCCGTTTTGCGCGCCGACACGGGCGACCTGCGAGTCGAAGAATGGTGGGACGTGTTCGACGCCGCGAGCTACGACCCGCAATTGACGGAGCGCGACTGGGCCGACCGCCTGCGCGAGAAGCTAACGGAGTCGGTGAAACTGCGGATGGTGTCCGATGTGCCGTTCGGGGTTTTCCTGTCGGGCGGTATCGATTCGACGGTGAACACGGCGCTCATGGCGGCGCAAATGGATCGCCCGGTGCAGACGTTTTCGATTGGCTACAAAGACGCGCCGGACTACAACGAATTTCAGTGGGCGCGGCAGGCGGCGGCGCACTTCAAAACCGATCATCACGAAATTCAAATCGGCGCGCAGGACTTCATCGAGTTTCTGCCGAAGCTGGTGTATCACCAGGACGAGCCGATTGCCGATCCGGTGTGCGCGCCGATCTATTTTGTGTCCAAGCTGGCGAAAGATCACGGCACGACGGTGATTCAGGTGGGCGAAGGCAGTGATGAACTGTTCGGCGGTTACAAGCACTGGATTGATATTCTGCGATTGCGCGACGGCGCGTGGAAAATTTTTTCAGCGATGCCGCCAGCGATTCGGCAATTGGGGTTGGCGGCGGCCGGCGTTGCGCTCGACGGCGTGCGCTACGAATACGTGCGGCGGGCGGCGGCCGGCGAGGAGTTGTTCTGGGGCGGGGCGGAGGCTTTTGGGGAGGCGCGCAAACGCCAACTGCTCTCTTCCTCCATGTCGTCCGTCGTCAACGGTCTGTCGTCGTATGACGTCATTCGCCCGTTCCGAAAAAAATTTGAAGAGCGCAGTCCTCATTTGGATTATCTCAGTTGGATGAGCTATCTCGATTTGCGTTTGCGTCTGCCGGAATTGTTGTTGATGCGCGTGGACAAGATGACGATGGCGACGGCGATTGAGGCCCGCGTGCCGTATCTTGATCACGAATTCGTCGGGCTGGCGATGAGCATTCCCCAGCGAATTAAACTCGGCGGTGGATACGATCCGAAACGCTTGCTCAAGTTGGCCGTGCGCGGCTTGATTCCGGATGCGATCATTGATCGCCCGAAGCAGGGCTTTCGTGTGCCGGTGGCCGATTGGATGAGTGAGGCGCTCGGCTCATTCGGGCGCGATAAGTTGAAAGCGTTTTGCGCCCGCACCGATTATCTACAATGGCCCGCGGTAGAAAAGCTATTGGATCAACGAGATGAGTTGGCGTGGTATTTGCTGAACTTTGTGCTGTGGCATGAGATGTGGATTGAGGATAGCAGATAGCGAATAGCCGATGGCATATCGCCTATCTCATACTGGGTCTAACTTGAATCTCGTGATAAACTAATAGCATCATTTACGCCAACGCATTCGCGACGGCAATAGGGGTAATGTGTGTAGCAGCAAAATGAAAGGAAGTGATTAGTATGCTAGTCCCTCAAACTGACTCGATGCTAAAACAGGTGATGAGCGACATCCTTTTTTTGCAAAATGACGAACTGGAAATAGTTGCTGTGCTGATCGAGAAAATTAAAGCGAGCCGCCCTCCCACGCAAAAAGAAACACGGCGACCTTCAGTTGCATTGATGCGCGCTGAAGCAAAGCGTCGCGCCGTCGCACTGGGGAATGTGCCGCGCGCCGAATTAGCAACACGATTAGTTAAAGTAATAGATGAGATTCGCGCTGAAGCAATTGCTAAAGGCGCGGCTATTGAGGGAGAGTGGAAGGGTGATTGATCTTCTTCGCGCAGTGCTGGATACCAACGTATTCATCTCGGCGGCGTTAAGCGCCAACCCCAATAGTCCAACGCGCGAATTACTTGTGCGTCTTCAAAAGGAACAATACATTTTGCTGATGTGCGATACGTTGGCTGATGAAATTACGGAAAAACTGGAAGACCGCGATGTTACTACTGAGCGCATCATTGAAGTTCTGACCACAATCGAAAAATTGCCTGAATGGGTTGTGGTGCCGCCTGAAAAGATCGAATCGCTGCTCCCCGATCCTGATGATAACGTCATCGTCGCTTGTGCTGTTGAAGGTAAAGCGAATTACATCATCACTTACGATCCGCATTTTGATTCGTTAGGAGGTGAATATCGCGGAATAAAAATCGTCAAAGCGATTCCGTTTTTAGAAGTGTTGCGCAACAACGAGAACAAAGGTAAAAAAAGAAACGAGCGACTGAAATTCAGCCGCTCGTTTTTGTGCCCCCGCGCACTTTATTTCCCATTGATGTCAGGCTTTCTAACGGATACGAATACCGGTTCATTGCGCCACGCAAGCAAAGCGGTGTTGATCACTTCGGGGCGTTATCCCGACGGGATGCGATACGCGATAAGCTATCTGCCATCTACCATCGGCTATTCGCTATCGGCCATATGCCACCGGCCATAAGCTGTCGGCCATTTCGCGCCCAGCGACTGCCTCAACCCCAGATACGCCGTGTAGCCGAACCCCATCGCGTAAATCGCCATGAAGGGCGCGAGGCCCGGCGCACGCTCCAGCGCCACGACGGTGGTGATGAGGCTGTAGATCATGAAAAAGATTTCGGCCCAAGTTGTCCAATCAACGGGCAGGGTGTAGTTGCCAGGGGCAAGTCCTGCCCCGACCTTCGGGGTTCGCAAAAACTCCGTCGGGTTGCGGCCGGTGAGGGCTTCGACCACTGCCCAGGTATTATTCACTGCAATACCTGCCGCCACCAGAATCAACACCGGCAAATACCGCAGACGTTTGCGCCAATCGGAATACAACGCGATTTGGGCGACGACGAACATCACCGGCGCGCCGAATCCTGCCAGCCCTATCGCGCCCAGATGCACCCGCGAGAACGTGCCCATGAGCAGCATGGGCAAGCTCATTAACACTAAGACGAGCATCAGCGGGTGGACCACGTACGCCGAGATGTGCATCAGTCCTTGCACTTTGCGCCAGAGTGATTCGCCCGACGTGAGGATGCGCCAGCCCAACTTGCGCACGTTTTGAATCGATCCTTTGGCCCATCGAAATTGCTGTCGCTTGAAGGCGACGAACAGCGTGGGGATTTCTGCCGGGGCAACCACGTCCGGCAGATAGCGCGTCTTCCAACCGCGCAATTGCGCGCGATAAGAGAGGTCCATATCCTCGGCAATGGTGTCCGCTCCCCAGCCGCCGGCATCGGCGATGGCAGCCGCGCGCCACACGCCTCCCGAACCGTTGAAGTTCCACAGCAATCCGTAATGGCTTCGCACGGTTTGTTCGACTCCGAAATGCCCGTCCAACATCAATGCCTGAGCGCGAGTCAGCCAACTGTGTTCGGCATTGAGGTGGCCCCAGCGGGACTGCACCAGGCCGATATGCTCGTCGGCAAAATGAGGCATGACCCTTCGCAGAAAGCCCGGCGGCGGCACGAAGTCGGCGTCGAAGATGGCGACAAAAGGCGATCCGGTTTGGGTGAGGCCGTAAGCCAGCGCTCCGGCTTTGTAGCCGGTTCGCTCCGGGCGGCGGACGTATTCAATGCTGAGGCCGCGCGCCTTGTAAGCGGCCACACGGGCGCGCGCCAGCGCGGCGGTGTCGTCCGTCGAGTCGTCCAGGATTTGGATCGTCAGCCGGTCGGCGGGGTAATCGAGCGCGGCCACCGATTCGATCAGCCGTTCGACGACGAATCGTTCGTTATAGATGGGCAGTTGCACGGTGACGGCCGGCCAATCGCCGTTGAAACTTTCTGCATGTTCAGAACTTACCGGAAGTTGTCTAAACCGCAACCAGACAAAAAGAAACGAATAGAGCAGGGCATTGAAGCCGTACAGCGCCAAGCCCAACGTGGCGGCGGCATAAAGTA
>CAYYCF010000126.1:0-6893 GCA_964470235.1 uncultured Anaerolineales bacterium
TGAAGTTACTTTAGGTCTTGCAGTTCGTACACAGCCACCGGCTGGGCGCGCCCTTTCACTTTGATCGGTTCGAGAACATTAACTTCCACAAATTTCCTCACCGGCTCATAAGCGGTCTCGCTCAACAAAATCTGGCCGGCCTTCGCGTTTTCTTGCAGACGTTTGGCCGTGTTGATCGTGTCGCCGATGGCGGTGTAATCCAGCCGGAGTTTGGTGCCGACCAATCCAACCACCGCTTCGCCCACGTTGATGGCGATGCCGAACGACAAACGGTATTGCGGCTCCATCACGTCGTGCAGGGCCAGAATGTCGTAGCGCATGTTGAGCGCGGCGCGCACGGCGCGCATGGTGTGATCGGTTTGTTGCTCCGGCGCGTTGAAAATCGCCATCACCGCGTCGCCCAAAAACTTGTCCAGCGTGCCTTCGTGTAGCAGCACCGCATCCGCCGCCGCGCCCAGGTAACGGTTCAACACATCCAGCAGGATCACCGGGTCGAGGTGTTCGCCGAAGCTGGTGAAGCCGCGAATGTCGGCGAAGAGGCAGGTCACCTGCTGGCGGTCGCCGCCCAGCTTGAGCTGGTTGGGGTCGAGCCGTTCGATCACCGCCGGGTTGACCATCTTCTGGAAAAGCTCGAATTTGCTGCGCAGGCGTTTTCTTTCGGTGACGTCGTCCAACACAATTGCCACGCCCTGCGTCAGCCGCTCGGCGTTCTTGAGCGGCGACAGGCTCAGACTCAAATCTACCGCGCCGCGCCCCGGCAGAGTGGGGTTGACTTCGTACACGAAGGCTTGGTCGGCGCGTTTGACTTCGGCCAGCGACTTGCCCAGTCTGCCGTCGAACGGCGGCAGCACCGAGTTGTAATGTCCGCCCACCGCCGCCCTGGCGTTGACGTTCAAAATAGTTTCGGCGGCGCGGTTGCAGAGCGTGACCGTGTCGGCCACGTCGGTTGTGATCACGCCGCTGTTGATCGAAGCGAACACGTTGTCCAACAGATTCTTCAGCCGTGTCACTTCGTCCAGCGAGCGTTTGACGCTTTCGAACAAGCGCGCGTTCTCGATGGCGACGGCGGCCTGGTTGGAAAAGGCGGCCAGGATGTCGCGGTCGCGCTCGTTGAAGAGTCCGGTTCGCACGCGGTTGTCGGCGTAAATCACGCCGGTCAGTTCGCCCTTCATCTTCAGCGGCACGCACAGGATCGAGCGCAAGTTGAAAGCCACCACGCTTTCCTGTTTGCCGAAGCGCGGGTCTTCTTGGGCGTTGGTCGTCACCACCGGCTCGCCCGTCTGCGCCACGCGGTCCACAATGGTGCGGCTGATCTCGAAGGCCGAGGCCTGCAATGTTTCGCGATCGACGTTGCGGGCAATGCGGAAATCCAACTGGCCGGAGTCGTTCTTGAGCATGAGGAAACCGCGCTCGGCTCCGGTGAGTTTGATGATGGTGTCCATCACCTCGTTCAGCACGGTGGTCAAGTCGAGCGAGGAGTTCACCACGCTGGAGATTTCGGCCAGCGCCTGCAGTTGGCCGCGCTCCTGCTCTTGTTCGACGACGGTGCGCCCGATGCGCTCCAGCGACGAGGCCAACTGCGTCAAGCCTTCCGACACGCCAGGCGGCATGGACAACTTGGCCTTGACCAGAGCATCCTTCTGACTGCCCAGCAAAGCTTTAATATCCAGCGCTAATTTTCTGAGATCGCCCAGCTCTTTGCCGACGCCGCCGACTTCCGTTGTTCCGCTCACGCGGGGACTCCTATAATCTTTCGGTGCCTGTAACTTGGGCGATTATAATACCACAGCACAAACGCCGCAAAACACTCTAAACGACTGTTAAGTTTTTCCACGCCGTCGAATTGACACCCCCTACGTCCTCTGCTATTATCCCGCCTTGTCGTTTCCGGCAGTCTGCAAATACACGTTAAAAAGCCGGATTTCAACCTTGTATGGCTATTCTATCGGACGTTGAGCGCCGTCGCCGCCGCACCTATGCCATCCTCACCGGCATCATCGTGCTCACCGTCCCATGTTATTGCGCGGGATTCTTTGCCCTGATCTTCGCTCCCGCCCCGCTCACCGGGACGCCGACGCCCTTGCCGCCCACCCCCACCCAGCTTTTTTCCGAAACGCCCACCGTCGGGCTGCCCACCGCCACCCGGGCCGCCTCGGTCACTCCCGGCGGCCCGGCGAATACTGCCCTGCCTCAAACGCCGACCCAGTTCATCCCGCCGACGCACACCTTTACGCCCTCGCCGACGTTTACGCTCACGCCCTCGTTTACGCCCAGTCCGACGTTTACGGCCACGGTCACGCACACCTTCACGCCAGCGGCTACCAGCCAGCCCACCGGCACGCCCGCTCTCACCGGCACGCCGACCAGCACTTTTACCGCGACGTTCACCGGCACGCCGAACGCGACCGGAACGAGCGCAGTATTGACGGCGACCAGCGCGGTGGCGACGGCCAACGCGTTTGGAACCAGCCTTGCCGCCACTGCCACTGCCGCCGCGGGCAGCGCAACGGCCACGCCGACGGAAACGGCCACCGTGACAGCCACTGCAACTGCGACTCTGAACCTGACGGCTACCGCCGCAACGTGTGCGACGGCGACCGCAACAGCGGGAGGGACGCCAACATGCCCGTAACTGCTACTGCTACCGCCACCCAAACACCGACGGCGACAAATACGCCGTGATGACAGATTTCCCTCATTTCCCTCTGTTCCCCGATTTCCTAAAGGAACTCAAGGAAACGAAGGAACAACAGGAATTATGGACGTTCTCTCTCATCTCAAAACCCTTGTTGCCGCGCCCGGCCTTTCGGCGCACGAAGCCCCCATTCGCGATCTCATCCGCGAAGCGTGGGCGCCCCTCGCCGACGAAATCGGCGGCGACCGCCTGGGCAGTTTGTGGGCTGCCAAACGCGGCAAGGGAAAATCGCCGCGCAAAAAGATCATGCTCGCCGCGCACATGGATTCGATTGGCTTGATGGTCAAGCGCGTGCGCGAAGGATTCTTGTGGGTCACAGAAATTGGCGGCGTGGACGCGCGCGTGATGCCCGGCCAGCCGGTGCTGGTGCATGGCCGCGAGGCTCTGCCGGGAGTTGTCACCTCCACCCCACCTCATTTGCTCGCCCCCGGCGACCGCGACAAAGCCGTGCGCCTCGACGACTTGATCATTGACGTCGGCCTGCCTCCCGAGCAAGTTGAAAAACTGGTGCGCGTCGGCGATCTGATTTCATTCGCGCAGCCTTCATTCGAAATGCAAGGCGATTGGCTGGTGGCAAAGTCGCTCGACAACCGCGCTTCGGTGGCCGCTGTCACTGCCTGCCTCGACGCCTTGCAGGGGCGGACTCACCAGTGGGACGTGGTCGCCGTCGCCACCGCGCAAGAGGAAGAAAACTTCGGCGGCGCGTCGGCCTCGGCCTTTAGCCTCGCGCCTGATCTGGCCATTGCCGTTGACGTGACCTTCGCCAGCGGCCCAGGCCTGCCGGAACACAAAACCTTTTCGCTCGGCGACGGCCCGACCCTTGGCTGGGGCCCCAACCTGCACCCTAAACTGCACAAAGCATTGGCCGACGCCGCCGCCAAAAGCGAAATCCCGTACCGGCTCGAAGTAATGCCGATGCACTCCGGCACGGACGCCTACGCCATTCAAGTGAGCCGCGAAGGCATCCCTACCGCCGTCATCGGCGTGCCGCTCAAGCACATGCACACGCCGGTCGAAGTCGTCTCGATCAAAGACGTGACCCGCGCCGGGCGCTGGATGGCCGAATTTATCGTGACGCTCGACGATGAAACCTTGAAAAGTTTGATACTTGATTGACCACAGAGACGCAGAGTTTGCGCAGAGTTCGCAGAGAGTTTTCTGTTTTTCTCTGCGCTCTCGGCGTTTCTCCGCGTCTCTGCGGTAAAAAGACGCATGCCCAAAAAGATCGCTAAACGCGCCAAGCCCGCCAAACGCAAAGCCAAACCCGCTTCGCCGCCCACCGCCGCGCAGATCGATTCGCTCGACCTGTTGAGCCGCCTGTCCGAAACGGTGGCCGTCTCCGGCGACGAGAGCGCCGTGCGGCAGATCATCCGCGAAATCGCCGAGGGCCTGGCCGATGAAGTGACGGTGGACACTATCGGCAACGTGTTCGCCGTCAAGCACGGCCCGGCGCGCGCGCCGCGGGTGCTGGTGGCGGCGCACATGGACGAGATCGGGTTCATGGTCGTCGGCATTGACTCTGACGGCCTGCTGAAGTTTGAAGCCGTCGGCAGTATTGACGACCGCATCCTGCTCGGCAAGCCGGTGTGGGTCGGCGCGGGCAAACTCCCCGGCGTCATCGGCATGAAACCGATTCACCTGATCAAAGGCGCGGAACGCGAGAGCGTGGTGAAGATCGACTCGCTCCGTATTGACATCGGCGCGACCAGCCGCGACGCCGCCGCGCGCTCGGTGAAGCCCGGCGACCGCGCGGCATTTGCCACTGCCTTTGCGGCCCTCGGCCCGACGGTGCGCGGCAAAGCGTTTGACGACCGCGCCGGTTGCGCGACGCTGATCGAAATCTTGCGCGGCACGCGAAGCGCGTATCCGGTGGAACTGATCTGCGCCTTCACCGTGCAGGAGGAAGTCGGCACGCGCGGCGCGAAGATCGCCGCCTTCGCCGCCGATGCCGACGCCGCCATTGTGCTGGATTGCACCCCCGCCGGAGACCTGCCCGCGCTCGAAGATGGCGAAGAAAACGCGCAGTACAACACGCGGCTCGGCTTCGGCCCGGCCATCTATAGGTTTGACAAATCCACCATCTACGACAAACGGTTAATCAAACACTTGACTGGAACTGCCGAAGCGAAAAACATCCCGTACCAATTCCGCCAGCCGGGCGGCGGCGGCACGGACGCCGGGGCCATTCACCGCGCCCGCGCCGGTGTGCCGACCGCCTCCGTTTCCACCCCGGCGCGCTACATTCATTCGCCGGCCGCCCTCATGCGAACCGACGACTTTTACAACACCGCTAAACTCATCCGCGCCGCGCTGGAAAATTGGGATGCGAAAGTGTTGAAGCGATAACAAGTACATAGGTACACAGGGAAACAAGTAGCATTACTTGTCTACTTGTCTACTTGTTTACGTGTTTACCTATTTACCTTTGAAACCATGAAACCTCTTATCAAGAAACTTACCGACTCTTACGGCCCCTCCGGCCACGAAGAACAAATCCGCGACCTGATCCGGGCCGAGATCAAAGGACTGGCCGATTACGTTTCGATTGACGGGCTGGGGAATTTGATCGCCGTCTTCCGCAAGAAAGCTAAGTCCGGCAAGAAGATCATGCTGGCCGCGCACATGGACGAGATCGGCTTGATCGTCTCCCACGTTGACGCCAAAGGTTTCGCGCGCTTCCTGCCCGTTGGCGGCGTTTCGACTCTGACCTGCGTCGGCAGCCGAGCGCGTTTTGCCAACGGGGCGGTGGGCGTGATCGGTATCGAGAGGCGCGAGAACACCAATAACGCGCCGACGTTCGAGCAGTTGTTTATTGACTTCGGCGTGATGGGCGCAGAGGACTGCCCGGTGAAAGTGGGCGACGCCGGAGGGTTTTATCGCCCTTATGAAGAAGTGGGAGACCGATTGGTCGCAAAAAGCATGGACGACCGGATCGGCTGTGCGGTGTTGATCGAAGTGATGCGCGGCGTCAAGCGCAGTCCGCACGAGGTTCAGTTTGTGTTCACGGTGCAAGAGGAAGTAGGTTTGCGCGGCGCGGGGCCATCGGCCTTTGGCCTTGAACCCGATCTGGCGCTGGCGGTGGACGTGACTCGCACCGGCGACACGCCGAAGGGGATCAAAATGGCCGTGTCGCTCGGCGCAGGCGCGGCGATCAAAGTGCGCGATTCGAGTTTCTTGGCCGACCCGCGTCTTGTGGCCTTGCTCGAACAGCGCGCCGCCGAAGCCAAGCTGCCTTTTCAGCGCGAAGTGCTGGAAGCGGGCGGGGTAGACGCCGCCGCGATTCAAGTCTCGCGCCTCGGCGTGCCATCGGGCTGTGTGTCCATCCCCTGCCGCCACATTCACACCCCGTCCGAAATGGTGGACCTGCGCGACGTGCAGGGCGCGGTGAAGTTGATTTTAGAGACGTTAGAAAAGCCGATAGAGATATGAGAATCAGAACCCCGTTTTCTGCCAGAAAACGGGGTTCTGTTTTTTACCGGCTATTCGCATCCATCACCGCCACCGCGGCAATGCTCACAATCTCGCTCACGTCGTCGCCGGCTTGCAGGACGTGAACCGGCGCGCCCATGCCGAGCAGAACCGGCCCGATGATCTGCGCCCCGCCCAAGTGCCGCAATAACTTATAGGCGATGTTCGCCGACTGCAGTTCGGGGAAGACCAGCACGTTGGCGTCTTTGGCGGCGCTGAACGGGAAACGCTCCTCGATCAACTGCGCCGACACCGCCGTATCGGCCTGCATCTCGCCGTCTACGATCAGGTCGGGGCGTTTGGCTTTGACGAGCGCGACTGCCTTTTGCACCTTGGCCGACAGCGGGTGGGGAACGGAACCAAAGTTGGAGAAGCTCAACATTGCCACGCGCGGCTCAATGCCGATCTGTTTGGCGAAGTCGGCGGCCAGCGAGGCGATCTCGGCCAGGTCTTCGGCGGTCGGATCAACGTTCACGGTGGCATCGGTGAACAGATAGACTCGATCGCGCACGATGATGACGTAAACGCCCGATACGTGCGTGAAACCGGATCGCGTGTGGAAGACTTGCAACGCCGGGCGGATCACTTCGGGATACTCGTAAGTCAAGCCCGATAGAAACGTGTCGGCGTCGCCGGTCTTGACCATCATCATGCCGAATCGAGTCGGCTCGCGCATGTGTTCCCGCGCCAGTTGAAGCGTGACGCCTTTGCGCTGGCGCAGTTTGAAATA
>CAYYCF010000127.1:0-4570 GCA_964470235.1 uncultured Anaerolineales bacterium
CTAAAGCAGTGACGATGGCGGCAACGGGGAACACGGTGAACACGCCGAAGCGTGTCACCACACTGCCAATGGCCGGGCCGATCATGAATCCGACGTTCACCGGCAGATAAGCAAACGACATCACCCGCCCGCGCACGTCGCTCGGCGCGGATTCGGACAGCACGCTGAACGAAATCGCAAACACGCCGGAGATCACGCCGTTGAGCACCGCCCAGGCAATAGTGAAGGTCGTGAGATCGTGAGCCAGCGCGGGCAGAGGCCAAAGGACGACGGAAATGATCGCGCCCACAAACAGAGTCCGCCAGTGCCCGAACCGGTCGGCCAACGCCCCGACGATGGGGCTGAGAATCAGAGTCACGAGTCCGCCCGCCCCCAGCACCAGCCCCACTGCCGTTCCCGGCGCGTTTCCGCGGTACAACGCCGTGATCGCCAACGGCACGTAGGTGAAAGCCAGCATCCATCCGGCAAAAAGCATGAAGAGCGCAGGGAACAGCGCGCGGAGTCGCAGAGATTGCCAGATGATGTTTACCGAGTCGGCTGCCATGCGCAGGATCGATCCGCGATCCGTGCCCTTGAAAGAATCGCGGTAGCCGAACGACAACGCGGCGATGACGACGAGCATCAGCACGCCGTCAATCGCCAGTAGAGCCGGGAAGCCGGCCTTATCTACGACCGGGCCGCTGACCAACGGGCCGATGAACGCCCCGAGCGGCGGCGCGCTATTCATGATCGCAAAGGCCAGCCCCATGCGCGCGCGCGGCGCGCGTTCCGAGAGCGTGGTCATCATCAAGCCGCTGTTGCCCAGCGCGAGGCTCATGATGGCGCGGCCCATGACAAACACCCATACGTCGCGGGCGACGAACATGATCAACCCGGCGATGAGGTGGGCGACGAACGAGCGCACGATGATCGGCTGCCGCGCATACCGGTCAGCCAGCGCGCCCCAAAAGGGAAGGAACGGAATGCCGATGGCGTTCGAGACGGCGACAATCGCGCCGGTCAACACGGCCACGTCGGCCAGCGGCACGCCAAGTTTCGGAAGATAGAGAGGCGTGAAGGCGTTCATCTGGCCGTAGAAAACGGTTTCGATGAATCCCGCGAAAGTGAATAGAGTTAACAGCCAGAGCCAGGAGGAGGAGCGCGGCAGTTCAACCGTCATTTCAGAAGGCCAGGTATTCCGCCGCCGACATGCCTAACACGGCCAGCGAGAGGAACACTGCCGTCCACAGCGCGCCTTGAGCGAGACGCTCGCTCTGCTTCTTCATCTCGGCCATCTGCGCCGGAGTGGGCGGCGCGCCTTGCGCTTGAATTTCCTTCGAGATCACCGCCATGCGCGCCGTGGCCGACCTCGGAATGACAATGCCGATGGCGGCGGCGATGAGTCCCATCACTGCGCCGAAGGTGATGCCCAACCCGAAACTACTGGTGATCCACACGAGTTTGAATCCGCCAGAGTCGCGCCAATACATTAGCAAGCCGGATACGACGGTGAGCAGAACGATGACGGGAAAGGCAACCGGATAGCGGCCGGCGGCGAGGGTTTGCATCACTTTGCCGCCCTCCGGCCCGGACTTTCTCACCGCCGGTTCTAGGAAGCTCACGAAGAAAAACGTGGTGCCGGCCCAGAAAACGGTCGAGGCGACGTGTAGGATACGAAGAACGATCATGTAGATGTCTATGTTTTGATTCTCCTCTTTGAAGAAGTCTATGCAGATAATTTCGTGATTGTTTGACAACTCGCAAACTCACGCTCGACTCGCCCTGCCTGCGGAACTCGCCGACTTCTGATCTCTACTTCCAACTCCGCCGCGCGCTCCTCGGCGGAGTTGATCAGCGGCTCGAACTCCGCCGCCAGATCGTCAAGCTGGGCTTGCACCGCTTTCATAATCTCCGCCCGCTTCGCTTCGTAATCCAGCCGCGTCACTTCGGCGGCGGCTTTGATTTCGGAGAGCTGGTCGAGTTTGGCGATGATGGGGCGCACGTTAGGCCAACTCAACCCGTAGCTTCTTCCCCAATGCCGAGGCCGCGCGCTCAAGCGTAGCTAAAGTGACGGAGGGGTTGGCCGGATCCAAAAGTCGTTCAAGCGCGGCGCGGCTGGTATTCATACGGGTAGCCATCGCCGACTTGGTGAGTTTGCGGAGCTTCATTTCTTTTGCGATCTGATACGCAATGACGCGCTTGATCGCCGCCGCTTGTGCGGCCTCCAGCAGTTGTTCGTCTTTTAGAAATTCGTCAAAGTTGCCGCCAAGATGTTTCTTGTTCATAAGTCACTCCCGATGCAGGTCTGCCAAGCGCCTACGAGCCGTGATTAACTCGTTGACAGGCGTTTTCTGAGATTTCTTGATAAATCCGTGAAGCAATACCATGATATTGTCTTCGACCGTGAACAATACGCGAGCGATGCCGTGACTGAAAGTCGAGCGCACTTCCCACAAGCCGGCCTCAAGTTTTCGGATCAAGGGCATACCCAATGGCCAACCGAACTGCGCCGTCTTGATGTCTTCACCGATAGCTTTACGGTCGTCGCGTTTCAGGCTTTTGAGCCATTCGCGAACAGGCTCATTGCCTGTTTCCGTGCGGTAGAACACTACCGTTAAGACAGGCTCGTTTGTGTTATGCGCCACGCGGGGAGTGTATCACAACTGGTACGGTGGTCAAGAGGGAAAATCAATCATCCCGAACTGCTCCACCCACTGCCGCTGTTCCGCCGTATCGGGCACCGGACAGCCGCGCCTTCTCGATCTGCTCAAATGCCTTGTCCACGCCGACACCTGAATGCACCAGGAGGCTGGCGGCCAGCAAGGCCGAACGCCCGATGCCTTGACGACAATGCAAGCCAACGTTCTTTCCTTCGGACAAGAGGCCCGCTAACTGCTGAACGAGATTTTGCGTCTCCACGACCGAAGTTGGGACGTTACGGTCCGCGATTGGAAACGAAAAATACTGTACTCCCTGCTTGTTAGCGGTTTCGCTCTCTCGACTCAAATCAAGTTCGGCGTTTTCACTGATCGTCAGAAGAGAAACAATAACATCGAACCCGGCCCGCCGCCAAGCGTGCACATCGTCTGCGAGCCATTCGCCGCCGCGCGGGCGGGCAAGAATAGCCAACCGCCCCGGCCATGGCCCCTCAATCCAATATAAGTTTTCGGGCTTCGCAACCACTCGCTTACGTTTAATACCTCCCCCTCTCCACACTCTCCACCGGGTTTGGCAACTCCTCTTCGCGCGCGATCAAAATACTGACCGCGCACGCTTTAAATTCGGGAATCTTCGCTTGCGCGTCGAGCGCGTCAATGGTCAGCAAGTTGGCGGCGGCTTCGGCGAAGTGCATGGGGATGAACACCACGCCGGGGCTGGTCTTGGGCGATACGTTCACGCGCAGAACAATGGAGCCGCGCCGCGACGACACGCGCACCACGTCGCCGCTCTTCACGCTGATGCGCGCGGCGTCCACTTCGTGAATCTCCACGTGCGGCTCGGGGTTCAGCGCGTCCAACTGCGAGCGGCGCGTCATCGTGCCGCCGTGCCAGTGTTCAAGCAAGCGCCCGGTGGTGAGAATGAAAGGATACTCGTCGTCGGCCGGTTCCGCAACAGGGATGTAATCGAGCGGGAAAAATTTGCCGCGCCCGCTGGGGAAAGTCTCGGCGAACAGAAACGGCGTGCCGGGGTGAGTCTCGTCCGGCACGGGATACTGCAAGCCGACGCTGTCGATTCGTTCATAATTAATTCCGCGAAACATCGGCACCACGTTCGCCATTTCACGGTACACCTCTTCCGGCTCTTCGTACGTCCAACGCGCGGTGTTTGGCCGCCCCAACCGCTTCTCGATTCGATTCGCCAGATCGCAAATAATCTCCCAGTCGGCCCGCGCTTCCCCGCGCGGCGGGATGGCCTGCCGCACGCGCTGGATGCGACGGTCGGTGTTGGTGAACGTGCCTTCCTTCTCCGCCCACGAGGCCGCCGGCAGGAACACGTCGGCGAAGGCGCCGGACTCGTTGATGAACACGTCCTGCGCTACCAAAAATTCTAAATCCTCCATGTGATGGCGGGTGACGTTGAGATTGGGCTCGGTCATCATTGGGTTCTCGCCCATGATGTAGAGCGCGCGGACTCCGCCGGGGCGCGCGTTAGTGAGAATCTCCGTCGTCGTCAGCCCGCGCTTCAAACTCAAACCGCCCGGCTCGATGTTCCAAGCCTTCTCCCACTTCGCCGCATTCTCCGGCTTGTCCACGTCCATGTAACCGGGATAGTGAAACGGCATCCCCCCGGCGTCGGATGCGCCTTGCACATTGTTCTGTCCGCGCAGTGGGTTCAACCCCGTGCCTTCGCGCCCGATGTGGCCGGTGAGCAGGGCCAGATGAATCAGCGCCATCGCGCCGGCCGTGCCTTGCGAAAGTTGCGAGATGCCCATGCCCCAGAAGATGGAGCCATTCTTCGCGTTGGCGTACATGCGGGCCGCTTCGACGATCAGGTTGCGATCCACGCCGGAAATCGTCTCGGCGTATTCGGGCGTGAACTTCCCGACGGACTGTTTGAATTCCTCGTAGCCCTCACTGCGCTCGTCTATGAA
>CAYYCF010000127.1:4670-6832 GCA_964470235.1 uncultured Anaerolineales bacterium
GTTGCCGTGATTGACGACTGACTCGAACGGCGAGGTGACGCTGTAAATGAAATCGTCTTTGATGCGGAGGTCGAGCGTGCACCCCACGCCGCAGTACGGGCAGGTGGTGCGGGTGATGCGGTCTGGGTGGATCAAGGGGGTCTCCTGTGTGGGATTAATTCAACCGCCGCACGCGCACGGCGCAGACTTTGTACTCGGGAATCTTCGCCACCGGGTCAACGGCGTCGATGGTCAGCGCGTTGGCCGGAGATTCGGCGAAGTGAAAGGTCATGAAGATCATGCCGCGCGGCAGGCTGTCGGCGAGGCGGGCGCGGCCGGTGATCGCGCCGCGCCGCGATTCGACTTGGATTGAGTCGCCGTCGCCGATTCCCATCTGCGCGCCGTCGGCGGGGTGCAGTTCGATCTCGCCTTCCGGCACGAGCGAATCGAGCCCGGCCGAGCGGCGGCTCATCGTGCCGCCGTGCCAGTGTTCGAGTATCCGTCCGGTGGAAAGCACGAAGGGAAATTCCGCATCGGGATTCTCGACCGGCTTGCGAAAGGTGATCGGCGTGAACTTGCCGAGTCCGCGCGTAAACTTCTCGCGGTGGAGAATCGGCGTCCCGGCGTGATCGGGCGCGGGGCACGGCCACTGTATCCCGGCGCGTTCGAGGCGTGGATACGATATCCCCGCAAGCGAAGGGGTGAGGGCGGCGATCTCGTCCCACACCTCGGCCGGGCCGGAGTAATCCCAATCGTTCACCGGGCGCACACGGTTCGAGGCGTGGAGGCCGTTCGGCGCGGGTTTCAATCGCCGTCCGAGATCGCAGATGATCTGCCAATCGGCGCGGGCGTCGCCGGGTGGCTCAATCGCACGGCGCACGCGCTGCACGCGGCGCTCGGTGTTGGTGAACGTGCCGTCTTTTTCGGCGAAGCTCGCTCCGGCCAAAACCACGTCCGAGACCTGCGCCGTCTCGTTGAGGAAAATATCCTGCGTGACGAGAAACTCCAATGCGCGCAGCGCGTCTTCGACGTGATGGATATTGGGATCGGAGAGCAGCGGGTTCTCGCCCATGATGAACAACGCTTTGAGGCGGCCATCGAGCGCGGCGCTCATCATTTCGGTGACGGTGAGGCCGGGCTTGGCCGGGAGCGGCGATTCGGCGCGCCAGGCGTTCTCGAATTTTTCACGCACGGCAGGGTCGGTGACGGATTGGTAGCCGGTGAGGACGTTGGGCAGGCCGCCGACATCACAGGCACCCTGCACGTTGTTCTGCCCGCGCAGGGGGTTGACGCCGCCGCCTGGGCGGCCAAAGTTTCCGGTGAGCAGGGCGAGGTTCGCCAGCGCCTGCACGTTGTCAACACCGTGCGTGGATTGGGTGATGCCCATGGCCCAAAAGATGGCGGCGTTCTCTGCGGCGGCATAAATGCGCGCGGCCTCAACGATGAGATCGGCGGGGACGCCGGAGAGGTCTTCCGCCCACTGCGGCCCGCACTCTTTGACGGCTTCCGCCAGCGCATCGAAATTTTCGGTGCGCGAGTCGATGAAGGCGCGGCGGGCGAGTCCTTCGGCGATGATGACGTGCGCCATAGCGTTGAAGACGGCCACGTCCGTGCCTGGGCGCTGGCGCAAATGCACGGCAGCAAAGTCGGCCAATTCGATCTGGCGCGGGTCAATCAGGATCAGTTTCGCGCCGTGCTTGCGGACGGCGGCTTTCATTTCGAGGCTGATCACCGGATGGGCTTCGGTGGTGTTGCTGCCGGTGACGAGCAGCACGTCCGCGGCGCGGATGTCGGCGATGGAGTTGGTCATTGCGCCGGAGCCGAGTGAGGCGGCCAGACCGGCCACCGAACTGCTGTGTCAAAGGCGGGCGCAGTGGTCAACGTTGTTCGTGCCGATGAGGCCGCGCGCGATCTTTTGCAGCAGGTAGTTTTCTTCGTTGGTGCATTTGGCCGAAACCAAAAAGCCGACGGCGTCGGGGCCGTATTGATCGCGGATGGCGGTGAGGCGGTCGGCGGCGAGGTCGAGGGCGAAGTCCCAACGGGCGGGGCGCAGTGCGCCGTCGTCGGCGCGCACCAGCGGCGCGGTCAAGCGGTCGGGCGCGTGGACAAAGTCGCAGCCGAACCGGCCTTTGACGCACAGGTTGCCGTGATTGACTTGATTGTCGAACTGCGCGGTGACTTTG
>CAYYCF010000128.1:0-3298 GCA_964470235.1 uncultured Anaerolineales bacterium
CCTGCGGCGTGGCCCCCTCGTCGTCGCGCATTCAAGCCGCCCGCCAGGGCGGCGGCCTGGTGCATTGCAGCAATTGCGAGCGCATCATCTACGCCGAATCCGGCAAGGGCTACGGCGACACGGGGGATCGAGAAGACGAGATGATTCACAGGTGGTAGCGACACGCGACGTTTGACAAGTCGAGAAGCACAGGAGGTTCAATTATATGAGCGTCAAGGAAATAGAAATCGCCGTTACTCAATTATCAGCCGCAGACCTGGCTGAATTGATGACGTGGCTTGAGAATTACCACGCCCAGATGTGGGATAAGCAGATCGAGGAAGACTTGGAAACAGGACGTCTTGACGCGCTGCTGGCTGAAGTTGACAAGGAGTATGAATCAGGGCTAGGCCAGCCACTATGAAGCATATAGCCCTGCCCCGCTTCTGGCGGCATTACCGACAACTGCCCAAAGAGGCGCAAGAGTTAGCGGACAAGAACTTTGAGCTACTCAAGACCAATCCCCATCATCCATCTTTGCACTTTAAGAAGGTCGGTAAGGCCAAGCAGCTATGGTCGGTGCGCGTTGGAGCGCACTACCGAGTGCTGGGCAGGGACAAGCCGGAGGGCATCGTCTGGTTCTGGATTGGCACGCATGCCGAGTATAACAAACTGCTGTCGTGACCGATCAGCCGCCGCCTAAATCAACCGGGCGACTCGTAACATCGGAAGCGGGTCGTCTCATGGCGCGGTGAGCGAGTCTGCACGGGTACTACTTCTGAAAAGCAAGCCGAAATGTACGAATGGGGCGACGCCTTAGCCCGAAAAATTAACGCGTTCCGGAACACACTTCGCTGATAGCTTGTCGCTTATCGCGGATAGCTTATCGTGATAAGCGATATGCGATAAGCCATAAGCGATACGCGATACGCCCCATGCAGTTCGACTTTCTTTCTTTCCTCACAGGCTTCGCCCTCGCCGTCGGCCTCGTCGCCCTGCTCTATTACTTCCGCAAAGAACTGGGCCGGGCGCGCGAAACACTCCGCGCCGCTATCACCCACGGGCGCGCGAGCTTCACCTCCGGCGCCGATCAGCGCTACCGCGACGACATGCTCGAGTTGTGGCAAAAGGCCCACCTGGCCGGAACGATTCTCCACCTCGACGATATTGCCATTGCCCCGCACTTTTTGGCCGACGCGCCCCTCGCCGAGCCGGATAAAGAGATCGAACCGGACATCACCTACGTAGTCCCGGCGACGATTGACTACCCAGAACTGCCCGCACTCTTTCAAGCGCCAGGCTACAGTTTGCGCGACTTGGCGCGCGCGCCGCACAACTTGGTGATCGTCGGCAGACCGGGCGCAGGCAAGACGGTTGCCCTCAGCCTCATTGGCATGCGCGCTGCCGCGCTCGATGCCGACTTCTTCCCCAAGCCGGTCCTGCCGGTGATGGCGCATGCCGGCGATCTCCAATTGCCGCTGGCCGACAAAGCCGACATCTCGCAACCGATCATAGACGCCGCCGAACGGGTCAGCGGCATCTCCGGCGCGGCCTTGCCCGACCGCATCATCGCCGCGATGAAGGACGGGAGCGCATTGATCTTGCTCGATGGGCTGGACGACTTGCCCCATGCCCAACAGGCGCTCGTCTTTGCCTGGCTCAAAATATTCACGTCGGTGTATGGAAAGAATCGCATCATCGCCGCCGCCTCGCACACGGGCTACGCGCCCCTGCTCGCGCTCGGCTTTGTCCAGGTCGTCATCGGCGGCTGGTCGGGTGAAGACTACCGCGCGCTCGTGAACAAATGGGTGGCGGCCTGGCCGGCGGTGGCCGCCGCGCACAAGCGCGGCCGCAAATCAGCGGACGATCCCGATCCGGCATTGGTGGCCGGATGGCTTTCGGGAGGCACAGTCGCGCGCACGCCGTTCGCGGTCACGTTGAAAGTTTGGACCGGCCTGGCCGGAGACGCCGAAGGGCCGCGCACCATTGACTGGCTGGAAACGTACGTCAAGCGACTCACCAAAGCGCCCGAAGCCCGCAAAGCGCTGGAGCGCGCCGCCGCCGAAATACTTTCGCAGGAGCGATACGGCCTGCCGCGCGAACGCTTGGCGGCGTTGATCAACGCCGCCCGCGCCGAAACCGCCAACCCCTCGGCGATGGACCCACAGGATGTGTTGGACGAAATGGCCGGACGAGGCGGACTGCTGGCGCGGCGCGCCGGATCGCGTTACTCGATCTCACACTCGATCACCGCCGCTTACCTGGCCGCCAAATCCGTTGCCCTCGGCCCCTCGCCCGACGAGACTCTGGCCGCTGTCCACCCACTGCCGTCGTGGACTCGCGCCCTTTGCTTTGTCGCCGCGCTGAGCGGCGAGCGTTCGAAAGACATTGCCGCCTCGCGCCTGGCCGCGCCGCCCGATGCCGTTCACTCCGATCTGTTTGCCGTGGCCGCTTGGCTCGCGGATGCGCCGCCCAACGCGCCGTGGCGCGCCGACACCTTCCGCCGGATCGCTCAACTCTTTATTGCGCCGGCCACGCCCATTCAACTGCGAAGCCGCGCCGCGTGCGCCTTGATTGCCTCGCGCGACGAAACAGTGGCCAAGCTTTTCAAACAGAGTCTGGCCGCGCCGGACCCGTTGACGCGGCAGTATTCCGCGGTGGCTCTCGGCGCGTTGAGCGACAGCACCGCAGTGGGCGAGATCGCCAAACTGCTGGCCGATTCCGATCTGTACGTGCGCTGGGCGGCGGCGCTGGCGCTGGCGGTCATCGGCGACCAGGCCTCCATCGAAGCGCTCGGCACGGCCTTGCTCGAAGGCGACGAGGGACTCCGCCGCGCCGTATGCGAAGCCTTAGCCCTGCACCCCTCCGAAGGACACGCGATGCTGCGCGAGGCGATCATGGATAACGAAATGACTATCCGGCGCGGCGCGGTGGCCGGGTTGCGACGAGTGGGCAATCAACCCTGGGTGCTGGAACTGCTGAATCAAACGTTTATGGACGACTCCCAATGGATCGTGCAGACGTCGGCGGAAGCGGCGGCAAAAGAACTGCGCGAGCCGCCGGACCGCTTTCCCCAGCCCGTGCCTGTCCCCGAACAAACCGGTTGGTTGGTGGCCTATGCCGCCAGCAAAGGCAAAGGCGTGCCGATTGGGCCGGACGGTCAAATGATGCTGCTGCAAGCGCTGCGCGATGGCAAGGAGGCCGAGCGGATCGCCGCCGCCGATCATCTGGGCCGCACTGCCGCCGCCGACGCCCTGCCCGCTCTCCGCGCCGCCATCCACGACAACGCCCCAGGCGTGCGCGAAACCGCGTATCAAGC
>CAYYCF010000128.1:3398-6797 GCA_964470235.1 uncultured Anaerolineales bacterium
TTGAACTGCCCGGTAATTTCCATATCCATTCGCTTTTTCAGCATTGCATCCACTTGTCCAGGCGTGAGGCCGAGGATACTCACCAGCTTTTGTGTGGTGGCGAGCCCGGCGGCGATCTCGATTTGAGATTTTGGCACGCCCAGCACTTCCGCCAACAGCGCGATCACCGCCTCGTTGGCCGCGCCATCCACCGGCGGAGCAGTCACCCGTATCTTCACCGTGCCATCGGACATCAGCCCGACCAGCTCATTTCTGCTGGCGCGCGGCGTCACTTTCACCGTCAGCGCCGCCCCGCCAACGCCTTTGCCGAACTGAAATTTGTGTGCTACGGGCATGGCGCCCTCCTGTGCAACGGCATTGTACTATCAAAATACCGAAATCACTATCGCGGATAGAATCCGCACCGCCACTTCGACCAGCAAGATGGCGACCAGCGGGCTGAAGTCAAACATCCCGACCGACGGCAGAACATTGCGGATGGGGGCCAATATCGGCTCCGTCACATTGAAAATGAATTCCACGACCGGGTTGAAGCGATCAACTTGAATCCAAGAAAATACAATCCTGGCCAGGATGAGCATAGAGAACAGAGTTGAAATTAGTGAGAGGACTGAAACCAGAGTTTGAGCCATAATAGTTTTAGAGTACACAATTTACGCCGCCTTACCAAGCGGATGTTTGTCCTATGGCGCGAAAATCGCCCTTCCGATCCGCACCATCGTCGCGCCCTCTTCGATGGCCGCTTCAAAGTCGTCCGTCATCCCCATAGACAACTCGCCCCAATCGGCGGCAGGGAAGCGGGCGGCCAGCCGGTCGTGCAGTTGCCGCAGTTTGATAAACACCGGCCGCGCCGCTTCCGGTTCGGGCGTCAAAGGCGCCATCGTCATCAGCCCGCGCACGCACACACAGGGTTGCGCCAGAATCAATTCGACGGCGGCGCACAACGAGTCCCACTGCGCCGGGTCCCGATCACAACGGTCGGCGGCCAACCCGAATTTTGCCTCTTCGCCGGAGACGTTGCACTCCAACAATACCGGCAGAGTGCGCCCGGCCTGGTTCGCCGCTTGGCCGAGCTTTTGCGCCAGCGATGCGCTCTCCACCGAATGCGCCCAGTCAAAATCCGCCGCCACCGCGCGAGCCTTGCGGCTTTGTATGTGACCGATCATGTGCCATGAAATCGACGCATGAGTTGCGCGCGCCGCGCCGATCTTGTGGGCGGCCTCTTCGACTCGGTTCTCCCCAAAATCGCGTTGGCCCAGCGCATACGCCTGGCTTATCTCGGCCAGGGCGCGGCCCTTGGACACGGCCACCAACCGCACGCCGTCCGGTTCGCGCCCGGCCCGCCGCGCCGCCGATGCGATCCGCTCACGCACTTGCTCGTATCGCTCCGCCAAATTACCCATGAATGGCTCTACCGAAGAAAGCCCATTTGTACCGCAAAGACGCCAAGCACGCGAAGGAAAACAAGGGAAAATTCTTTGCGCTCTTCGCGTCTTCGCGGTGAGATCGCGGTTCTTTCAGGAGAGCCGTGAATCTCATCCGCAGATGGCGCAGATTATCTTAGCGCGATGACCGCCCCAAAGCGCCCGGTCTGGCCGCCCTCAGCTCGATGGGAAAAGAAAAGATCGGTGTGGCAGGCCGTACACATCCCTGCGATTTCAATTTGCTCCACCCCGGCCTCTCGCAACACGTGCTCATTCGCCGCCCACAAATCAACAAACGTCTTGCCGCCTCTATCAATCAACAGTCCGCCGGAGTTCGGAAAAGCGTCCCGCACGGCTTTGATGACTTCCGGCCCGACCTCATAATGATCCGGCCCGATGGACGGGCCGATGCCCACGATCAGATCAGCCGGGCGCGTGCCATAGGCTTCGGCCATCGCCTTCACCGGAGAGGCCGCCGCCAGGTTGACCGTGCCGCGCCAACCGGAATGCACGATGCCCAGCGCGCGATGCTTAGGGTCGTAAAACAGAATCGGAACGCAATCGGCAAAACGTTGGAAGAGCGACACCCCGGCCCGGTCGGTGATCATGCCGTCGGCCTTCACTTCACGATCCGGCCGCGGCGCGTCGAAGCGCACCGTATCCGCGCTGTGGATTTGCCATACGTCGGCCATGCTTTCAAACGGCAGGCCCACCGCCTCGAATGCGCGCCGCCGGTTCGCGCGGGCATTGTCCATCGAGTCGCCGGTGCTGATGCTCAAGTTGAGCGACTCGTAAGGATGCGGGCTGACGCCCCCCGCCCGCGCAAACACGCCATGAACCAGGTCGTCGTCCGGGAAAGAGTTGAAAGTAAAGTAGCGGAGTCCGTTGGATGTGTGTTCGATCATCGGCCAAAACAAGTTTTCTTTATCTTTACCTCTTGTAACTGCTCACAGCCTTCGCGAGACAAGCACCCTGAGCGGAGTTCCGTCCTTCGGCAAGCTCAGGATAAACTCGCGGAACGCAGTCGAAGGGTGCGGTTCTCGCGCGTGACCCGCATCCTTCGACTGCGCGGCAGAACAGCACTGCCGCTCCGCTCAGGATGCTACCCGACAAGAAGTTACCTCTTTCTTTTCTTCGCGTCCTTCGCGCCTTCGCGGTTAAGAATCCTTTGCCGTTACTCTCGCCAACTTCTCGCGCAACTCCGCCTTGATTTCCGCAAACGACTCTTCGACGTACGGATACGCAAACCACACGTTCACCGCCCCGAACAAAAAGCCGGTGAGCGTTCGCAACAGCGGCGTGCTCTCGCGCAATGGGATGAAGTGGAACGGCGGCTGCGAAAACAACTGGCTGAACCCGTCCAAGGCTATGGGGCCAATGCCTATCAATCCATAGGCCAGCCAGTGCAGCGGCTTCATTTTGATTCCGGTTAACCGAATCAGCCCGAAGACCAAACCGGCGATGAGGATGCCGCCGTAAATCGCTACGTCGCGTTCGCAATAGGCCACCTTGTAGCCCATCGTGTCGCTGCCGTTGAACGTCTTGGCGCGCCAGCGATCCGACAAGTTGTAGGGGTCAATTCCGGTGAGGGCTTTGAACTCCGGCGCTTCGTAAAACGCTTTTTCGCCGAAGAGAAACATCGAGCGAAATCCGAATTGGTGGCACAGCGGCGAGTACACGGTGTAAATTACGTTTGCCGGGCCGGTCAGCCCGGCCTTCATCAACGCCGGAGCGGCAAACGGCAGGCCGACGTATATGAAAACCAGCAGATTGAAGAAGGCCAGCCAGTGAGCGCTGAAGTCGTAAATTCGTTCATCAAGCCAGATGACAAATTCGCGTGTTTTGCCAGTAACGGGTTGAGTGGTCATTTAACCATCAAGCCTAATCCGCCCGGCGGCGTTATCCTGATCCCGAACGGCCTTCCGCCTGCAAACGGAACAAAGGCCGGGTTCAGAAAACGGGCGGCGCGGATTAG
>CAYYCF010000129.1:0-6758 GCA_964470235.1 uncultured Anaerolineales bacterium
CCGTGCGTGCAAGTGTGCGAGTCCGCCCCGGCGATGATGTCGCCCGGCGACACCAGCCCCTTCTCCGGCAAGAGAACGTGCTGGATTCCGGCGCGCCCCACGTCGTAAAACGTGATGCCGTGTTCGCGAGCAAACTCGCGGCATCGTTTGACGATCTCCGCGCTCTTGATGTCTTTGGCCGGAGTGAAGTGATCCATCACGAACACGACTTTCTTCGGATCGAAAATCCGCGCGCCTTTGATCTTCTCGAACTCCTCAACCGCCACCACGCCCGAAAGCTCCGACGCCAGCACAATATCCACGCGGGCGTTGATGAACTGGCCAGGATGCACTTCCGTTTCGCCGCAGTGCGCGGCGAGAATCTTCTCCGCAAGCGTCATGCCCATGTTAATCTATCCTCATCCCAATTCGCCGGGGTGTAGCTTTTCAGCGCTCAAAAACGTGGTCAGCCTTGTATCTTCGACCTCATTCATGAATGAAGCTTTCGGCCGTGCCTCTCGGCAATCGTTGGTTGTTCAATGGAACTGCCGGAGAGCGGCAGCGCGCCGTCGCGCTCTCCGTGCAGGAGGAGCGGATGCAACACCTGCTCAATAGCCGCCGCCATCTGGCCGGCGGAGCTGTGCCGCCCGTTCGGGTCTTTGGCAGTTGCCCTCATCACTATTTCCTCCACCGCTTCGGGAATATCCGGATTCAGTTCACGCGGCGACGGCAGCGGTTCGGTGCAGTGTTTGAGCATCACTGAGATGGGTGTGTCGCCGGTGAAGGGCGGGCGGCCGGTGAGCATTTCAAAAAGCACCACGCCCAGCGCATAAATGTCGCACCGCGCATCCACCTCCCGGCCCTGCCCCTGTTCCGGGGCCATATACTCCGGCGTGCCGATGAACATTCCGGTCTGCGTCAGGGCCGTTGCGCTCTGCAGTGCCTTGGCAATGCCGAAGTCTGAAAGCAGCGCCCAATCATCGCGCGCCAACAAGATATTCGACGGTTTGACATCACGGTGAATGACGCCGTGGCTGTGCGCGTAATCGAGCGCAGAAGCCACCTGCGCGGCGATCCTGAGCGCGGACACCAGATCCATCGGCCGGCCGAGTTTGGTTTGCAGAGTTTCACCGCCGACGTATTCCATCACCAGGTAAGCGATCTTCTGCCGCTCGCCGAAGTCCAGCACGGCGACAATGTACGGATGCCTCAAGCTGGCGCTGAGTTTGGCTTCCTGCTTGAAGCGCTTGATCATCGTCGGATTTGGCACAACCTGCGGCAGAAGAAACTTGATCGCCACGTATCGATCCAGGCTGGGCTGATAGGCTTTGTACACAATAGCCATGCCGCCTCTGCCGAGCTGTGAGACGATTCGATAACGCGCCCACGTCTTGCCCACGAGGCCGGTCACGGTGGCCGGTGCCAGCGCCACGCGCGGGCGACGCGCCGGACGACTCGGTGTGGCGGCGGCCGGCGGCGCGGCCGGAACCGGCGATGGCGCGTCAAGGTGGACCGTTTCCGCCGTTTCAAAGCCGCATAGGTTGCATTTGAGGTCCCGCACGAGGACCATCGGCGTGCCTCAATGCATCGGCGGCTTATCGCCAATTCCTGCTTCTCCCGGCACGGGCATTTCGTAGCCACAACCGAGGCATTTCATCCTGGGCTGGACGATGGACATCTCCACGCCGCAATGTTCTGGGATTGTTGGCATCGCCATGAGGTTTACCTCCTATTCGATCAGGGCCTGCTCTCCAATTCATCAAACTCCCTTACCCGTTCCTTCGGCAGCTTGCCTTCTCGATTCCATCCTCTCGCCTCGTAATACTCATCCAGCATACTCTCGAACTTGTCACGCTCGATGCGGTGGCCTTTCGTGGCGCGGGCCGGCATGGGATCGTCGAAATATCTTTTTGGCAGGGTGTCGTCGGCGCGTGCCCGGCCAAACTCCAAATTGATCAGCCGCTCCAGATCGATGACCCGCCGCCCCACTTCGCGCAGTTCGCTTTCCGAAAATTCCAACCCGGTCACGGATCGCGCCAATTCCACAAAATGATCGTAACCCAGCAAATGCGGCGAGTTAAATCCATGCGTGATGAACCGGCACACGCCCAGGCAGTCGGCCACCGCGTAAATGTCGTCGTGCCAGGCCACCATCCCGGCTTTGCCTTCGTACGAGGTCGGGTCGGCGCTGGTCTCGACCCCGAAGATTTTCATCCGCGCCTCGTCGGGCAGTTTCAAAATATCGAGCGTCGGGCGATTGCGCAAATGATCTGCGCCGCGCGAAGCCACCGCAATGCCCAGCGCAAACGATTTGATGTAGCGCACGTCGTGCGGATCGGATTGCGGCAGGTCTTTGATTGCGATCAGATAATCGGCGGCTTCGGGCGGGAACAGCTTTTTCGCTTGCGAACTTTCAGCCAGCACATTCCCAAACCCGCGCCGGTGCGCGATGTCGCCGATGAGATCAACCACGCGCTCGTAATCGCCCCACTCCAGCGGCCCTTCGGTCATCTCGTCCGTGATCAAGCCGCGCTGATACAACTCCATCGCCCAGGCGATAATCGTCCCCGTCGAAGAGGCGTCGAGGCCGAGATCGTTCACCAGATTGTTGAGCGCAATCACTTGATCGGTCGGCGCGAGGCCGATGTTCGCCCCCAGCAAGCCGATAGTGGAAAACTCCGGCCCTTCGCCGCCCAGCGTGTTGCGGTGGCGGCAATGCACTACGCACGAAGTACAGGCCAGCATTTTGTCGGAAAACTTTTCAATCTCCGAGGCGACGAGCGTTTCCTCAAAAAAATTGTCCTGACTGTTGCGCGTGCGGATCGCGCCCAAGCGGTTGGCCACTTCATATAGAAAGGGCGTGCCAAGTTTGCCCAGCACTCGAACAACGCGCGAGTCTTGAAGATACTTCGTCTGCTCTTTGCGCGTTGCGCTCAACGCGGCTTTGTCGGCGACGGGGATTGGCGCGCCGCCGCGCGCCGCAATGGCTTTGAGATTCTTGCTCCCCATCACCGCGCCCATGCCGCCGCGCCCGGCCGTGTTCTTCAGCCCGGTCATCACCGAGGCCATCCGCACTTTGTTCTCGCCCGCCGGGCCGACCACTGCGCTCACCGTTCCCGCGCCGTGCGCCGCCTTCAACATCTCTTGCGCGGTCGGCGAGTCCGTTCCCCACAAACCGTCGGCGTCGCGGATCGCGATATCCCCATCTTCGATCAACAAGTAACTGGGGCGCCAGGCCTGGCCGACGATGATCAATCGATCAAACCCGGCCTTGCGCATGGCGGCCGCAAAGAAGCCGCCGCAGTTCGCATCGCCGATGCCTAAACTCTCCGGCGACTTGGCGCTGACGTTGAAGCGCGCCGCGTTGGGGGCGATGGTTCCGGTGAGCAGCCCCGCGCCGAAGATGAGCGGGTTCTCCGGGCCCAACGGGTCAACGGTGCGAGCGCCGCCCGCCCTTCGCAAATGCTGGCGAAGGTAGTGCATGTTCATTCCCCGCCCGCCCAGGAAGGCACGCACCAGCCGCTCCGGTGTGGGAGAGATTTCGATGTGGCGGGAAGAGAGATCAATAACTGCCGTGTTGAGCATTATGCTAATGGCCTATAGCCGGTGGCCGATGGCGGAGGTCGCATGCCATCTGCCATCTGCCATTCGCTATCCGCCGCTTACCGGCCACACAACGTGAATCCTCGCTCCATCAGCCAACCGGCTGTCGAGCGCGGCTTGTTCGTCGTTAACGAAAATGATCGGCTTCGCTTCGCCGTTTGCCAGTTCGGCGGCGAGCGCGGCGTGTTGTTTCCCCAATGCGCTCAAAGCATCCGACACGACCGCGCCATCGCCGAGCGCAAGGGTCACTTCGCGTTGTCCCACCGCGCGCCAGAACGGTTCGCCGAGATGAACGGTGACGTTCACCGCGCCGCCCCCGAACGCACCGGCGGCTGGTATGTCTGCGGCAAGAGAAATTCCATGTCGCTCTCGCTCACCGAAACCTGTCCGGCGTCCATGCGCAGCCGCAGCACGCGGCCCATACGGTGAATTTCTTCTTCCGTCAAAATGCGGGTGGATCGCTTGGCCGTCGCCAGAATTTTTTCCACCAACACCGGATGCGGTTCGATGCCGTGCTTGTTCAACCAAAAGCGGACGTTGTGCTCCCCGGACATCGGGCCGATTTCGATCCCTTGCGTGCGCCCGACCATACTGGCCGGCACGCCGCAATACACCCGGTCGGCCAGCCACTCGTCATCTTTGGTCATCGCTTTGGCGACTGCCGCCGCATGTACACCCGTTGCCGTGCGGAACGAGTCCGCGCCGACGACCGGGTAGTTGAACGGAATCGGCACGCCGCAGGCTTGCGCCACCACTTCACAATATTCGGGCAGACCGCGCAGATCGCGATCGGCCAGTCCCAGCAAGTTGAGATTGACGAGCAATATCTCCATCGGCGTGTTGCCGGATCGCTCGCCGATGCCCAGCGCGCAAGCGTGAACGCGATCGGCTCCGGCTTCGACGGCGGCGAGGCTGTTGGCAATGTCCAAGCCCCGATCACGATGGCCGTGCCAATCAATGCCTACGTTCGGATCAACTTCGTCCACTGTTGCTTTCAGAAACCGGATCAACTCGAACACGCCTTGCGGCGTGGCATGGCCGACGGTGTCGGCGGCGCAGACGCGGTGCGCGCCGGATCGGATCGCGCATTCGTAAATTTGTTTGAGATGCTCCGGTTGGGCGCGGGTCGTGTCTTCGGTGACGAACATCACCGGCAAGCCGTGCTTGACCGCAAACGAGACCGACGACTCGGTAAGCTTGAGTAAAGTCGGCACGTCCCAGCCCTCGGCGTATTGCCGGATCGGACTCGACCCAAGAAAGATGCAGGCTTCGATGGGAATGCCGGCCTCTTGCGAGGCGTCCACGATGGGCGCGATGTCGGCTTCGAGCGTGCGCGCCGCGCTCTGCGGCACGATGGGCATGTGCTGGTTGGCGATTTCTTTCGCCAGCACGGTCACGTCTTTTTTGAATCGCTCGCCCGCGCCGCACAGCCCGAGATCGGCGGCGTCAATCTCCAGACAGCGCATTAAATACAAGAGGTACACCTTGTCTTGAATTGAAGGGTGCGTCACCGACGGCGACTGCAAACCGTCGCGCAATGTTTCATCGGTGATCAAAATGCGCTTGGCGGTCTGTTTGCGCTTTTCACCCATTACGTTCCAGTCGTAAATCAATTCTTTGCCGTTGATCTCGCTCATGGTGACTCCTCTCGCAGATAGCGAATGGCATATGGCTGATAGCTGATAGCTTAGAGCAAATTCCGAATCGATTTACGGTTCGCGCCGCAGTTGCACTGCGGGCGCGGCGGCAGTCCAACTGCCGCCGAAACGTAAATCAAAAAGGAAACCGGCATAGGGTCAGACACTATCTGCCATCTGCCATCTGCTATCTGCCACCCGCCATCTGCGATCTGCCAGTTTGGAAGGCGCGCAAATTGGCATCGCGGTGTTTTGCCGGAAACTTTACCTGCATTGTTTGAATCCAAACGGTCTCGGCAATCGAGAGCAGAGTGGATAACGCGCCGAGCATGATCACGTTTGCCATGCGCCCGTCGCCAAGTTCTTTGGCGCGCTCTGAAGCGCACAATGACACGACGCGCAAACCCTTGTCGCGCATGAAGTCAATGGCGTTGTGCGGATAATTCTCGGCCGCGTTCGCTACCGAGCCTGGGATGATTTCGTAATCGTTGACGAGCAGAATCCCCCCCTCTCCCTTTGGGAGAGGGGCCGGGGGTGAGGGAGAAATCCGCAAGTAATTCGCATACCTCAACGCTTCCAACTTCTCCAGTCCGATCACCACGTCGGCTTGGCCGGCGGCCACCAGCGGCGAATGAACCGCCTCGCCATACCGCACGTGACTCTCCACACTGCCGCCGCGCTGCGACACGCCGTGGACTTCGGTCTGCTTCACGTCGAATCCGGCGCGCACGGCGGCCTGCGCCGTCAGTTCGGCAATGAGCAGAACGCCCTGCCCGCCGACACCGGCGAAGATGAGGTTAGTTGTTGTCGTATCGTTCATGGTTACGCTTATTGCTGATAGCTTATGGCGGATGGCTGATGGTCGGACACTATTCGCCATCCGCCATCTGCCACCTGCTATCCGCCAGCCGGCCCAATCGCCTCCACCGGGCACACTTGCGCGCACACGGCGCAGGCCGTGCAATCCACCGCGTCAATCACCGGAAAGCCCTCGGCGGTTCGGGTGATCGCCGGGCACCACACTTTGAAGCACGCGTCGCACTTCGTGCAAAGCGATTCGTCAATGAAGTAGGGCAGCGCGCCGCGCTCGGATAATTTCATCTCCGGCAAACGCATGCACGGGCCGCGCGCGATGACCACCGCCGGACCTTGATGCGCCAGCGCCGAGCGGATCGCTTTGCCCACATCCTTTCTCTGCCATGTATCTACGATTTCGACTTGCCCGACTCCGGCGGCGCGGGCCATCGCTTCCAAGTTCAACTGCGGCGCGGGCTTGCCTTTGAGTGTCCTGCCGGTCGAGGGATGCGGTTGCGCCCCGGTCATGCCGGTGGTCGAGTTGTCGAGAATGATCAGCGTGAGCGAACTGCCGTTGTACACGGCGTCAATCAACGACGGAATCCCGGCATGCACAAAGGTCGAGTCGCCGATGATGGCGACGGTGCGCTCGTGCCCGGCGCGCTCCAATCCAAAGGCCGTGCCGATGCTCGCGCCCATGCAGAAGGTGGTGTGTTCGGCCTCGTACGGCGGCAGCGCGCCCAT
>CAYYCF010000130.1:0-6749 GCA_964470235.1 uncultured Anaerolineales bacterium
TGATCGCCTTCAGCGTGATGGGCACGGCCAGCGGCGCGTACGTGAACTTGGCGCAGGCCACGCTGATCGATCTCAACCCGCGCCGCGCCGAGCACACCCTGGCTCGCTGGGTGTTGATGGGCGCTATCGGGGTGATGGTCTCGCCGCTCGTTGCGACGGCGGCGTTCTATTTGGGTTACGGTTGGCGCGGTTTGTATCTGGCGCTGGCCGGAGCCGCCGGGGCCTATGTCGCCATCCTCTTGCGGCAGAAGTTCGACGCGCACGACGGCGCGGCGGAAGAGACGATATCGCCGCGCAAGTTACTGCGCTCGCTTCTCGATGCGCTTCGCAACCCCGAATTGCTGCGCTGGATTCTTCTGGCCGAACTGTCCGACTTTATGCTCGACAAACTGCTCGAAGTGACCGGGTTGTATTTTCACGACGTAGTCGGCGTGAGCTTCGCGGCGGCCAGTTTCGCGGCAGCGGTCTTCACGGTCACGGGGCTGATCGGAAACGCCCTGCTCGTCCCCGCGCTGGAAAGAGTCAGCGGCTTGCGAGTCCTGCGCGTGACGGCGGTGGTCGTGCTGGCGGCTTACGCCGCGTTTCTTCTCGTGCCGGCCGTGTGGATCAAATACGTTCTGATCGGTCTGATCAGTTTCAGCACGGCGGGCTGGTTCTCTACCCTGCGCGCCAAATGCTTTCAAGCGTTGCCGGGGCAATCGGGGCTGATCATCGCCGCCACCTCTTTGGGCAACATTTCGGGTTTGTTTGTGCCGTTCATCGTCGGGCGCGTGGCGGATGCGTTTGGATTGCAGTGGGCGATGTGGTTGTTAGCGGTCGGCCCGCTGGCGTTGATCGTCGGATTGCCAAGAGAACAAGCGGATTCCACGAATTCAGCGAATTGATGCGCTCAATTCACAAAATCCGCTGTTTTCAAATAGTTTGACTCCAATTCCAAAATCGCTATACTTACTTTCACCAACTGCAATTTATGAATTCTGGCCGAAGGGAAGGTGATGCACTTCATTCGCTCCGCATAACGCATTACTGCGCCACCCCATCATCAACGAAAGACAATGGAAATTCAAGAGGAGAAAGCAGTGAATACTAAATTCTTGGCTAGGTTATTCGGCGGGCTGGTCGTCGCCAGTGTGCTGTTGGCCGCCTGCGGCGGCGGCGCGGCCACGGTGCCGGCGTCAACCATGCAACAGTCTATCGGCGCGGGCGAGGGCGAAGTCGACATCATCGCTTGGGCCGGTTACATCGAACGCGGCGAAAGCGACCCGACGATTGATTGGGTAACCGGCTTCGAGTCGGAGACCGGGTGCAAAGTCAACGTGAAGGTCGCCAGCACCTCGGACGAAATGGTCACGCTGATGAACGCCGGCGGTTTCGATCTCGTGACCGCTTCGGGCGACGCCAGTTTGCGCTTGGTCTACGGCGGCACGGTGCAGGAGATCAACATCAGCTTGATCAAAGATTGGAATCGCATTGATTCGCGCCTGCAGAACGGCGCGTGGCACACGGTCGGCGGCAAACACTACGGCGTGCCGTATCAATGGGGTTCGAACGTGTTGATGTACAACACCGAGGCCTTCGGCGGCGCCGCCCCCACTTCGTGGAGTGTGGTGTTTGAAGAAACGACTCTGCCCGACGGCCAATCGAACAAAGGCCGCGTGCAAGCCTACTCCGGCCCCATCTACATCGCCGACGCGGCGGTGTATCTCAAGGCGCACAATCCGGAACTGGGCATCACCGATCCTTACGAACTGACCAAGCCGCAATTCGACGCCGCGGTGGCCTTGCTCAAGCAACAGCGCGCGTTGGTTCAGCGCTATTGGCCGGACGCCACCAGCCAGATTGACGACTTCACCAATGAAGGCGTGGTGGCCGCGACCTCGTGGCCGTATCAAGTGGGCGCGCTTCAATTGGCCGGTCAGCCGATTGATCAAACGATCCCCTCGGAAGGCGCGACGGGCTGGGCTGACACCACCATGATGCACGTCAAGGCTCCGCATCCCAACTGCGCGTACCTGTGGCTGAACCACTCGCTCGACAAGAAGCTGCAGGGCGACCTGGCTTATTGGTTCGGCTCGGTGCCGGTGACGCCGGATGCCTGCGAAGGCAACGACATGCTCGGCCCCGAAGGATGCAAGTTCAACGGCATTGACAACTTCGACAAGATCGCGTTCTGGAAGACGCCCATCGCCGACTGCGGCAACGGCAAGAACGACTGCGTGCCGTACAGCGATTGGACGACGGCCTTCGTGGAAGTTACCGGCGGCTAATTCGTCTCCACCCTCTTCAACCCCGGGGGCGTTCATCGTGAACGCTCCCGGGTATCCTTTCAAGTCACCGTGACCACAAACCCATCAGTTCCCGCCATTCGCTTCACTCACGTCAGCCGCCATTTCGGCGATGTCAAAGCGGTAGAGGACGTCAACCTCGATATCCTCGACGGCGAATTCTTCACCATGCTGGGGCCGTCGGGCTCCGGCAAAACGACCTGTTTGCGCATGGTAGCCGGATTCGATCAACCCACGTCCGGCAGTATTCAACTGCGCGGGCAGGAAGTGACGGGCCTGCCGCCGTACGAGCGCGACGTAAACACGGTCTTCCAGGATTACGCGCTCTTCCCGCACATGACGGTGGGCGAGAACGTGGCTTACGGTTTGATGATTAAGAAAGTGCCGAAGGCCGAACGCGCCAAGCGTGTCGAAGAAATTTTGGAACTGGTGCGCCTGCCGGCCTATGCCCACCGCAAGCCGTCGCAGCTTTCCGGCGGCCAGCGCCAGCGCGTGGCTCTGGCCCGCGCTCTCATCAACCACCCGCGCGTGCTTCTGCTCGACGAGCCGCTCGGCGCGCTCGACCTCAAACTGCGCCAGCAAATGCAGATCGAGTTGAAGGCCATCCAAAAACGAGTCGGCGTCACGTTTGTGTTCGTCACCCATGATCAAGAAGAAGCGTTGACGATGAGCGACCGCATCGCCGTATTCAATCTCGGAAAGGTCGAGCAAGTGGGCGCGCCGTCCGAGTTGTACGAGCATCCGGCTTCGGCCTTTGTGGCCGGGTTCGTCGGCGTGTCGAATCTGGTCAGCGGGCCGATGGCGCAAACCATCACCGGATCGCCGATCATGTTTTCCATCCGTCCGGAAAAGATACACGTGGCCGACCCCTCGGCCCCGGCGCCGGCCGATTCGTATTCGGCCGAAGGGCGCGTGCGCGAAGTGATCTATCTCGGCATGTATACGCGCTACATCGTGGAATTGAACGACGGCGGCGAGTTGACGGTGATGGAACAAAACCTCAACACGACTTCGATGGACGTGCTGGCCGCTCAAGGCCGGACGGTGCGGTTGAACTGGCAGCGCAATCACGTCAGTCTCATCCCCAACAACGCGAACTGATCTATGGCTGCCCCCACCGGAACCCAGGCACGCCCATCACTTCTCGGCAAGCTGTCTTCGTTTTTGTATTTGCGGCCGCGCCTCACGCTGGCCGTGCTGTTAGGCCCGCCGTTGGCCTGGTTGGGCGTGGTGTATCTTGGCTCACTGCTCATGCTCGTGCTTCAAAGCTTCTTTCATCTCGACAGCTTCTCCGGCAAAGTCATCCGCCAACTGACTCTCGCCACTTATGGCGATTTGCTGTCGCAGGCCGAAAATTACAGCATCGTCATGCGCACGGCCGGCATGGCGGCCTCGGTGACGTTGGCGGCCGTGATTCTGGCGTTCCCCATTGCGTATTACATGGCGCGCTATGCGCCGCCGCGCGTGAAGGCCATCCTCTATTTGGCCGTGCTTCTGCCGTTGTGGTCGAACTACCTGGTGCGCGTGTATGCCTGGAAAATCATCCTCGCCAAGGAAGGCGTGCTGGGATGGTTCATCAATTTCCTGCATCTCGGCTGGGCGCTGGATGGATTGTTGAAACTGCCGGTCATCGGCGGGCCGTCGTTGTCGAACTCATCGTTTGGCATGTTTCTGGTATTCCTCTACGTCTGGCTGCCGTACATGATTCTGCCGCTGCAGGCCGCGCTGGAACGCGTGCCGAAATCGCTGCTCGAAGCCTCGGGCGACCTCGGCGCGCGGCCAGGCGAAACGTTCCGTCACGTCGTCCTGCCCTTGATCTTCCCAGGCGTGGTGGCCGGCTCTATCTTCACCTTCTCGCTCACCCTGGGCGACTTCATCATCCCCACCGCTTTTGGCACTTCGCAATTTTTCATTGGCATGGCGGTGTATATTTATCAAGGCACGTCCGGCAACATTCCGCTGGCGGCGGCCTTCACCGTCGTCCCGATTACGATCATGGCAATCTACTTAACGGTCGCCAGAAAACTGGGAGCTTTCGATGCGCTCTAAATCCGTCAAGGCCGATGCGCCCCGGTCGTCTGCGGCTCTGACCCTGGCCGCTGTCGGATCGATCCTCTTTTTGAATTTGCCGTTTGCCGTCATTTTGCTTTACGCCTTCACGACCGACACCCAGACCTTCACCTTCCCCCTGCCCGGTCTGACGCTGAGTTGGTTCGGCGAGGCGCTCGACCGCGCCGACTTGTGGAGTTCGTTGTGGCTCTCTCTGCGTGTGGCGCTGGGAGCAACGGCCGTCGCGCTCATCCTCGGCACGTTGGCCGCTTTGGCGGTGCACAACAGCCGTTTCTTCGGGCGCGAAACCGTGTCGTTCCTCGTCGTTCTGCCCATCGCCCTGCCAGGCATCGTCACCGGCATTGCCTTGCGCTCGGCCATCAGCTTCATGGATATTCCGTTCAACATCTGGACCATCGTCATCGGCCACGCCACGTTTTGCGTCGTCACCGTGTACAACAATGTCATCGCCCGTCTGCGGCGCACCAGCGGTTCGCTGATCGAGGCCTCAATGGATTTGGGGGCCAATGCTTTCCAGACTTTCCGTTACGTGCTGCTGCCGAACATCGCCACGGCTCTGCTGGCGGGCGGCATGTTGGCTTTCGCCCTGTCGTTCGACGAAGTCATCGTCACCACGTTTACCGCCGGACAGCAGGCCACACTCCCGATCTGGATATTCAGCCAACTGACTAAACCGCGCGACCGGCCCATCACTAACGTGGTCGCCATCCTGGTCGTCATCATCATGGCCATCCCGATTCTATTGGCGAACCGGCTGACGGAAGATACGCAAAATTAGAAGCTCCTTGCCGGACGTTACCATTTACACCGACGGCGCGTGCGATCCCAACCCCGGCCCGGGCGGCTGGGCGGCGATTCTGAAATCCGGCCGGCGCGAGAAAACATTGACCGGCGGCGATCCCGACACGACCAACAATCGCATGGAATTGACGGCCGCCGTCGAAGCGTTGAAATCGCTCAAGCAGTCGTGCCGCGTGGAACTGCGCACGGACTCCGAATACCTTCAGCGCGGCATGACCGAGTGGATGGAAAACTGGAAGGTGTCGAAGAAGAAACGCAAGCCTGCCAACTGGGATTTGTGGGAAGCGTTGTTAGAAGCCGCCGCCCCGCACACCGTCGAATGGCGGTGGGTGCAGGGGCACGCCTACGACGCCCTCAACCGCCGCGCCGATCGGTTGGCGACGCAAGCGATTGATCGGTCGGGGCAAAAGGCGCGGGCGAAAGAGGACGGACAGGGATCGTTGTTTTGACTCGAGGGCGGACTATCTTGTAGAATCGCGGGAAGAATCAATCCGGCAAGGTGACGGACTTCACTCGCAAATCGGATTCGTAATACTCGACGCCAACCGGTGTGATTCGAATGACTCTGCCCATGCGGGAGGCTTTTGACCTGAACTCGGGCAAGCGCAGGAGACGAAAAAGGAGGCCGGGTGTTTCGCGGATGCGTTCTTTGGGTAATGCGACGTTGACAACGCAATAGTTGCCGTGCGGCTGAATTTTCCTCCAGAAATCGGCAACATTGATGGTCACAAATGTAGGTTGGATCACTTGCCGGAGCAAGGCAGGGATAGCATCGTCCTTGATTATCGATCTCGGACGTAGAGATTTTATCGAAACAACCCGCCCCGGATACCAGGCCGCAATAGCATCAATGATACGGTGATCATGCAAGTTCTCGTCTACGACAATCATGGCTCACGCGACAGGTTGAAGAACCTTTGCCGATTGGACCAGCGCTTTATTTGCAAGGGTGATAGCTTCCGCTATGGCTTTTGGCGTGATACTGCTGAGAGAATAAGCTTTTACAACCTGATCAACCGTTTCGCCTGTGGCGATCAAAGACAAAACCGTGCTAACTTCAAGGCGCGTGTATTTGAAGGTTGGCCGCCCGCCGCAAACGCCGGGCGCGGCAACAATGTATTTGCCAAGCGGGTAATAGACGTACGGTTCGCCGCCGTGCATTTCGCGAACGGGTCTTGATCTTGTGGCTTTCAATCGCGCTATTCTATTTCTGGTGGATTTCATAAGGAACTCCTCGATAATAAGCAAGACAATTATACGCCAGTCTACAAATTCGAAATCACTCACCATCAACTACGCAAAGCGGCCATCGGCCATCTACTAAACGGAGAACACTATGCCCAACGGATACACCGGAAAAATTCTGCACGTTGATTTGACCAAAAGCAAACTCACGGTCGAGAACCCGCCGGAAAGCTTTTACCGCAAGTACCTCGGCGGCTCGGCGATGGGAATGCACTACATTCTCAAGGAGATGAAGCCCGGCGCCGACCCGCTCGGCCCCGGCAACGTATTGACGCTCATGCTGTCCGCCCTCACCGGCGCGCCCATCTCCGGCCAGAGCCGCATGACGGCCAACGCCAAATCGCCGCT
>CAYYCF010000131.1:0-1165 GCA_964470235.1 uncultured Anaerolineales bacterium
TGAAGTGCTGCTGCGCCAGCACGGTGGTTGGCACCAGCACCGCCACTTGCGCGCCGTCGTTCACAGCCTTGAAGGCCGCGCGCAGAGCCACTTCCGTTTTGCCGTAGCCCACATCGCCGCAGATCAAACGATCCATCGGGCGCGGTCTTTCCATATCCTGTTTTACTTCGTCAATGGCTTTGAGTTGATCTTCGGTTTCGACGTAGGCGAAGGCGGCTTCCAATTCCTTCTGCCAAACGGAGTCGGGGTTGAAGGCGCGGCCAGGCGCAAGCTCGCGTTTGGCGTAGAGTTCGAGAAGTTCGCGCGCCACTTCTTCGGCGGCCTGCTGGGCGCGCGTTCGCGTGTTCGTCCATTCTTGCGTGCCTAATCGCGACAAGGCCGGGGTGGCATCGTCTGCGCCGATGTATTTCGTCAGCCGGTCGGCCTGAATGATGGGGACGTACAAATCGTCGCCGCCGTCGTATTGCAAATGGATGTATTCGCGCTCGTTCCCTTCAATGGTACGCGCCTCAAGGCCGGCAAAACGCCCGATGCCGTAATCAACGTGCACCACAAAATCGCCTGGCTTGAAATCGGCGTAGGATGTTTCGGGGGAGTCGGTTCGCTCGGTAGCGGCGTGGCGGCGGCGCGGTTCGGGTCGTGCCCAGCCGAAGAGTTCGGAGTCGGTGATGAGGTGGAGGTTGGAAGTTGGAAGTTGGAGGTTAGAGGTCAGAGTCCAACCTTCTGACAGCGCCCCTTGAATGAATGAAAGCGGCGGCGGAGAAGTGGCGAGATCATCTACCGGCACGATGTGCGACTCGTGTTCGCCCCACAGGTCGGCGAGGCGGGCGGCCTGGCGGGTGACGACTATTGTAGATTGCAGATCGCCGGTTGCAGATTGTTGATTGATGAGGTATTCGAGGATGTGATCGATCTGGCCGCCAAAACGCGGACCGGGAGCAAAGTGATCGCCCAGCGGAATCGGGCGGGCCGGCAGGAAGTCGTCGGTGGCATGGCCGAGGTGGATCAGCGGGAAGCGCGTGATGTCGTCTTGCAGATCGGACCAGGTGAGATTGGGCGCGGGGAAGTCGGGGGTGATGAGGCCGGTTTCAATAGCGTCGGCGCGGAGTTCGAGCGCCTGCGATTCGAGTTCATGCGCGAGATCGGTCAGTTCGCCCCAGTCGTC
>CAYYCF010000131.1:1265-4466 GCA_964470235.1 uncultured Anaerolineales bacterium
CGGCGGAGATGTTCCACTTCGTCGCCGAAAAGTTCGATGCGGGCCGGGGTGCGGTCGGCCGGCGGCCACACATCCACGATGCCGCCGCGCCGCGAGAACTGGCCAGGTTCGACGACGATGGTTTCACTTGTGTATCCCGATCCGACCCAGCTTTCCACCAGTTTCTCTAATCGAACGGACTGGCCGACGCGTAACGGACGCGCAGCGGCGATGTACTCACGCTTGGGCAGTGTGCGAGTGAGGAGAGCGCGGGCGGAAGTGATGAGTATGGGTGTGTGGGCGTGTGGGAGTGGCGACGTGAGAGCGGCGAGGGCGGCGAGGCGTTGGCGAACGGTGCGCGGGCCCCACGGGGCGTATTCGTAGGGAAGCGGGTTCGGTTCGGGGAAGAAATGTATGGGAGTGTGTGCGTGTGGGGGTGTCCACGCGGGCAGTTCTTCGTTGAAGATGAGGGCACGGTCGCTTCGGGCGGCGACGAGGAGGGCGGGACGATTCAGATCGGCGGCGAGGGCGGCCACCAAGGGCAGGCGGGCGGCGCGCGGCAAGCCGAGGGCAACCGACTCGCGCCCGGCGCGTCCGCGCAAGTCGTCGTATTCCGGCAAAGCGCGGAGGAGAGGGGGGAGGGCGGAGAGGTTCATACGGAAACGATGAATGCGGAACGATGAACGATGAATCAAACGGATTCATCGTTCATCATTCATCATTCATCATTTCTGCCGCCCCGTTGAACCGATTCATCGCCGTGACGATTCCTTCTTCGATGAAGGTCTCAATCGCTTGCGCGGCTTTGTCGAGAGTCGACTCGATCACTTCGGCGTCGAAGCCTTTGAAGTCCTGCAGAACGTAACCGGCGGCGTCCAGTCTGCCGGGCGGGCGGCTAACGCCCAAACGCAAGCGCGGAAATTCTTGCGTCCCGAGTTGCTCGATGATGGATTTCATTCCGTTCTGCCCGGCCGAGCCGCCTTCGGGCCGCAGACGAATCGTTCCGACCGGCAGGTCAATATCGTCGAAGCAGACGAGCAGTTGCGTCAGCGGAACGTCGTAGAACTTCAGGAGCGATTTGACCGCTTCACCGGAAAGGTTCATAAACGTTTGCGGCTTGGCGAGGATGATCGGCGTTTCGCCCAGGCGAATCGAAGTGACGAGCGCCCTGCCCTGCCGCCGCGTGAAGGCGGTTTTGTGGGCTTTGGCGAATCGATCCACCGCCATGAAGCCGACGTTATGACGGTTAAATGCGTATTCTCGGCCGGGGTTGCCGAGGCCGATGATGAGGAATTTTGTCATAAAGATGAGTTATGGTTTGCGAATGTCGCTCAAGACTCGGCGCAGCCACCGCCGAATCGGGCGTTTGATTCTATCACGGAGGGCGGCATACGTTCCAAGAATCAGGAAAGCGCCAAACGTGATGTAGATGCCGGAGCAGAAGGCGGAAGAGAAAGGGGCGAGGTCGAGGGAGGGAGCAGGAGATGAGGGAACTGAAGGAACTGAAGGAACTGCGGGTATTGAGGTATTAGACTCGACGGGCGCGGCAAGGCTGGGGAGTTGGGGAGCAGAAGTGGGGGCCTGTGTGGGAACGTTTGGAAGAGCGGGAGTCGGAGCGGCGTTTTGGACGATGACGCGATGGACGATGGCTTCGGCGGGAGTCTGCGAGTCAGTGGAATAGACGCGCAGGCGGATCATGTAAATGCCGTCGGCGATGGAACGCGTGTCCCACACGGCGAGCGTGCCAGCCGCAACTTGCGCGGCAGAAGGCGGCTGCATCTCGAACCAAGTGTCGGTGGGGTTGGGTTCGTAGGCAAAAGCGATTTCGTACCGCGCAAAACTCGGGCCGGCGGCCGTGCCGGTAATGTAGACCATACCGGCGATGCTCTGCCCTTCGGCGGGAGAAGTAATGAGGGCGAGGGCGGCTTGGAGAAAGAGAAAGAAGAGCATTTTTTTACCGCAAAGCGCGCAGAGACGAAAAACTCCGCGAACTCTGCGTTCACTGCGGTGAAATTCAAGGCGTCCGTGTCGGCGTAGGAGTGCGAGTCGGCGTAGGCGTGCGCGTAGGGCGCGGTGTGTTGGTGACAGTCGGCGTAAGGCTCGGCGTGAAGGTGAACGACGGCGTGGGCGTGTACGTCGGCGCTTTGCCGTTGGTGGATTGCGGCTCGGCGGTTAGCGGAATATCTTTCAGCATTTCTTGCACGATGACAAACGTGGTCTGTCCGGCGAGAATCTCCGCCGTGCCGGTGTAGGCTTCTCCTTCAATGGTCATGGTGTAAGTATACGTCCCGGCCGGAAGATCGGAGAGAACAAAGTTTTCTTGATAGATCGGATCGGCGTTCACACTGCGCGTAGAGTAAGTAGTGATGGGAAAGTCGCGGCGGCGTGAGTCGGTCACCTCAATCGGCAGTTCGGAAATGTACTTGCCAAACCGGTCCAGCACGCGCCCGGCCAACACGCCCCAGCCGGTCGGCGGCGCGAGCCACAACTCCGGGTTGTAGGTGTCGCGAAATTTATTTTCGCCGATGCGGACTTCAAAATGCAAGTGCGGACCGCTGGAGAATCCGGTAGAGCCGACTTCGCCGATCTGCTCGCCGATCTTCACCGGTTGGTCGAGCCACACCAGCACTTTGGACATATGGGCGTACACAGTGTACATGTCTTGATTGTTGTAACCAAAATCATGCTTGATGACGACGGCGTTGCCGTAGGGATCATCTTCCACAGGTTTGACTCCGAGCAGGCCGTACCCCACCCACACCACCACGCCCGATCCGGCCGCCAGCACCGGCGTGCCGGCGTTTGAGTCCAGATCGACTCCGGTGTGCGCGTTCATGAATCCAAAATACGTGCTGCCGTAACGATACAACGGATGCGGCCAGTTGACGCTGTTCGAAGCAATGGGGCGCGCAAACCAGAAATGATCTTCGGGGCGGATGGATACCGGCACGGGCATCGGCGGCGGCCGCCAGTCCAGAGTTGGCACGGCCGTTTGCGTCCCGAAGTTGAATCCCAATTGACCGGTCGGGTTGATGTTCGGGCCGGACACGCCGAGAAAGTCGGTGGTGGGGAAGGGAGTGCTTGTTGGAGCATCGGAAGTTGGACGCCCAAAGGGCGGGAGGTCGGAGGTCGGAAGTTGGACGGCGGAGGTTGGAGGCAGGATGACGGAAGTGGGAGGTTGAAGACTAGAGGCTGGAAGTTGGAAGTTGGAGGCGCAAGAAG
>CAYYCF010000131.1:4566-6742 GCA_964470235.1 uncultured Anaerolineales bacterium
AACAATGAACAATGAAACAATGAACAATGAATGAATGTTTGGCGTTTGAAGTTTGAAGTTTGAAGTTGCATTATGGTGTAGCTGTTTTCGTCGGCGCGGGAGTGGACGTGTCGGAAGGCGTGCGCGTCGCGGTGGGCGGGAGAGTCAACGTGGGCGTGGGAAAGCCGAGCCTGGTCGGAATGATGGTGGCGGTCGGCGTCGCCGTTTTCGTGCGGGTGGCCGTGCGCGTGGCAGTCGCCGTGCGCGTCTTCGAGGGCGTGAAAGTTTGCGTGGGTGTTTTCGTCGGCGTCGAAGTGGTCGTCGGCGAGAGGGTGGCCGACGGCGTGAAGGTCGGGCTTTGAAACGGGGTCGGCGAGGCGATGGCCTGTGCCGGATATAGCTCGCGCATCGCGCTCACCCACGTCAATCCGCCATGATTTTCGTAATGCCAATACTGCACGCCAGGGAAAAATATTTTCCAGTCGTCAAATGACGGCGCGCGTGACCAGCCGTAATCGTCAGCCAGTGAGGTGAAGTCAATAAAATATCCGGCGGGGATTTGAGAGAAATACGCCCCGCCGTTATCGTAAGCCACCGGGTCGCCGGAGAAACGCGAGCGGAAATCCCACGGCGTGCGGCGCAAGGGTTCGCCGAGCGTGCCGTCGCCTTGGCGGGCGCGCACCCACAACCGCCAGTAAACTCGCGTGCCGATGTCTTCGCGCACCAGCACGCCCCACCCGTCGTTAATGGCGGCCTGACTCACGTCGAAGGCGCGGCCGGCTTTGTTCCACGACTCGGCGGGCAAGCCTGGTTCGAGCGGTGTGCCTAAATTCAATCCGGCATTGTCCAGCACCTGCAAAAAATCCCAGCCGGTGTTGGCGATGACGCGAAAGCGCAAGCCTGAAAAAGATTCATCCACGCGATCCGAAAATGCCGGAAGCGGCGCGCGCAGATCGGAAATGACGACGAAAGCATAAGGCGTGTCCGAGTTGCCGGTGGGCGCAGTGATCTTTTCCGTCCATGCCGGAGCGTCGGCGATGTTAGCGGCTTCAGCCAACGTACCTTGGAGTCCGGCCGGCAATTGGGCCGCTGTCCACGAGATCGCGCCGATGACTCCGTCCAACGGAATCGCCACGGGCGCGGCGCTCCAGGCGCCGACCGCGGCAGAAGTGAGATACTCGCGATCATTCTGATTGAAAGCAGTGATGATGCCCGTGCCATCGGGAGTCCAGGCCGGCCAGCGGCCTTGCGCCACTTCGACGGCGGTGACCTCCGCCGCGCCGGCGGCTTTGGCATAAATGAGATGGAGCGGCGAGGCCGAGTCGGCGTACAACACACGCTGGCCGTCCTTGCTCCACTGCGGTTCATCCTCGGCGATGTCGGGCGTGTCGGTGAATCGCGTGACGGCCTTTGTCTCATCAGGATCGTCGAGGTTGTAAAGATACAAATCAGACTGCGGGCCGCCGCTGCGATACGAAACGAAAACAATGGAACGGCCATTGGGCGACCACGCGGGGGCAAAGTCAGCGGCCGGGTTGCTGGTGACACGAATGGGCGCGCCGCCGGCCGCGCTCACAATGTAAATGTCAAAATTCTCTTTGGCGTAGCCTTCGTAAACGATATAGGCGCCGTCGGGCGACCAGGAGGGGTTGGCCTCAAATTCCGGATCGCTCGTCAGGCGCGTGACTGCGCCGGTGCCGATCTCAAGAATGTACAAGTCCCAGCCGCCGCTGCGGTGCGAGGCGAACGCCAGCCGCTTTCCGTCGGGCGACCAGGCCGGATCGCGATCATCCCACGGGCCGGCGGTGAGGCGTGTCAGTTGAACCTTGCCGGGAGTGAGCGCCCAAATGTTGGTGTACGCATTGCGGCGCAGAGCAACGGCAATCGTGCCGCCGACGTCGAAGGGATTGGCAGGCGGCGTGGGCGAGGGTCCTGGCGTGGGCGTCACGGCCGTGACCTCGATACCCTGCACTTGCAAAACAGGGGTGGGCAGCGGCGGCGCGGCGGCGGTCTGATTCACGGCGGCTGCGTGGTTTCTACTATTGATCAGCAGAACGACGGCGACGACCAGGCCGGCAAAAAAGACGACGTTGAGAACAATCAGCAGAATGATCGAGCGCGAGCGGGCGGGCATGGAGGGAGACTATAGCATAAATTATTTCCGGCGTGAAACACATTTGCCATGCGCGCTATTTTC
>CAYYCF010000132.1:0-6696 GCA_964470235.1 uncultured Anaerolineales bacterium
TCGGCGAAAATTATTCGTGGCGCGTTCAATCTGATTCTGTTCCGGCGGGAGGGGCGATACCCACTCTCAAATGGATTCCCGGCATTGTGATTCACGATCGCCACCGGCTGACGCCGGCCGCGCCAACACCGGCCTCCTTTCAACTCGCCGTATACGATCACTTCACCCTGCGCAATCTCCCCGTCTTGGACTCACGCCTGGCCTTGCTCGGCCCCACCGTTCCCCTCGGCGTGGCACAACCTTGAGCGCAATGGCTTCACAGAATACTCAATACCCAATACTCAATACACGCCCTCTTTCACGCTTCACGCTTCACGCTTCACGCCTGGCATTATTCATCGTTCATCATTCATCGTTCATCGTTCTTGCCGCTCTCATCCTGCTTGCCGTTTGGCCGCTGCTCACGTCCGGCCTGCCCACCGTCGGCGACGGGCTGAATCACTTTTACCGCTTTGCGGCTCTCGATTGGCACGTCCGGCACGGCGACCTGTATCCGCGCTGGTTCGCCAATTTGCATTATGGCTTCGGCGCGCCGGTGTTCGATTTCTACGCGCCGCTTTCGTATTACATCCCGCTCTTCTTTCGCCTCTTTGATTTGCCGCTGTCTACCAGCCTTCAACTGGGCTACGCCCTCGCCCTCGCCACTGCCGTCGTCGGCGCATACGTTTGGGCCGCTGCTTTCATCCCCCAACTGCCTGCCGTTGCCGATGATACTCGCTCCGACGCGACTACTGGACTACTGGACTACTCGACTACCCGACTGCATCGCGGATACAATCCGCTCCTACGACTTCTCGCCGCTGCCGCCTACGGCCTTTCTCCTTATCTCTACCTCAACATCTTCCATCGCGGCGCATACCCCGAACTTTGGGCGCTGGCGTTTGCCCCGTGGCTGTTGTGGTCAACGTGGCGCTTGACGTGTGACCCCAATCGAAAAACACTGGTTATCTTCGTTTTCCTCAACACCGCTCTCATCCTCACGCACACCGTCTCTGCCTTCATCTTTGCCCCGATCACGCTTTCGTATGTGATCACGCTCGCCATCGCCTTCCGCCGCAAACAGGGCCACGACGGCCAGCCTCCAAGGTTCGAACTTTGGAGTTTGAAATTTGAACTTGGAAATTTGAAGTTTGCACTTGGGATTTGGATTTTGGGATTTGGGATTTCTCTGCTCCTTTCCGCTTTCTTCCTCCTCCCCGTCCTTTTCGAATCTCGATACATCCAACTCTATCGAACGACTCTCCCCGCCGACCTCGACTACCGCCGCAATTTCCTCACACTGGCCGCGTTGTTCTCCCCGCCGCCAAACTTTGACCCACGCCTGGTCTTCAACGCCATGCCGGCCAGCCTGCCCTGGCCGCAAGTAGCCCTTGCTTTTGTTGCGCTCATATTCGCCACGCGAAGCGGCCACGCGAAGCGCCCATTGTTCATTGTTCATTGTTCATTCTTCATTGCCCTCTCTTTCTTGACCCTCAGCGCCTCCGCTCCCCTCTGGTCTTTCTTCCCTCTGGCCCGCTTCATCCAATTTCCGTGGCGGCTCGTCGGCCCGGCCTCCCTCTTCCTCGCCGCGCTCGCCGCCGCAGTCCTCTCCCGCTTCGCATCCACTCGCCTTGGGATTTGGGTATTGGGATTTGGGATTTCCTTCTTCTTTCTCTTTTCTCTCCCGTGGACGTATCACGCCAATTTTGAAGACCTGCCCTCAACCGTCACCGCCTCCGACTCGATCCGCTACGAAATCGACTCGGGTCATCTCGGCACGACTTCCGCCGGAGAATACTTGCCACGCTGGGTGAGCGAACTGCCTGCGCCCGATACACTGCTCGCCGCTTACGCCGACTCTGATTTCCCTTCGCGCCTGGCCTCACTACCGGCACAAGTCACCCGTCACCCCTACGGGTCACGAGTCACTATCACCACCGAAGAACTCACCTACACATCCTCTATCCCCTTCACTGCCACTTTCAACCTTTTTTACTTCCCAGGCTGGACGGCGGCTCTCGACGGCAACCGGACTGCGATCCGTGTTTCATCGCCGAACGGTCTCATCACTGTGCCACTGCCCGCCGGACAGCACACACTGCGCCTCGCGCTTCGAGCCACACCGCCGCAGATGATCGGCGCGTTCATTTCGCTCGTCACGCTGTTGGCCTTGCTTGCGCTCGCTCTGGCCTCAAGACGCAAGACCCAATACCCAACACACAATACACAAAACAATTCACGCCGGGTGTTGCCTGTTTTCATTTTCATTCTGGCGCTTCTCGGCGCGCGTATTTTCTATTTTGATCGCTTCGAGTCCCTCTTTCATCACACCTCTATCAACTCACTGCCCAACCCAACCGCGATCAACTTCGATGATCAACTCGAACTCATCGGCTTTGATCATCCGCAGACGTTGGTGTCGGGCGGGGCGCTCGACCTGACCCTTTTCTGGCGCGCGCTCGCGCCGTTGACGACGGACTATTCCACTACCGTTCAACTCGCGGATCGGTTTGGCAACCGCTTCGGCGCATCGGACAGCCAACACCCTAACGGTGCGCCGACTTCGCGTTGGACGCTCGATCAATACGCGCGCGACTCGCATCATTTGGTTTCACTCACCGGCACGCCGCCCGGCGAATATCATTTGCTCGTCGGCGCGTATGCCCGTGCGCCCCTCAGCGTTCTGCAAGAGGGCGCGCCTGCGGGCGTCGAATACGATCTCGGCCAGGTCACGGTATCCCGCGCCCTGCCGCAAACGCCCGGCGTGTTGCGATTAGTGAAGTTCGAGTTGGCTAATGACGCGGTGGCGGTCGGCGATCAACTGGCGTTCACCGTCCTCTGGAATTCGGGCAATGAACCGCTTCCGGCGTTGACGGCTCGACTACTGCTAACCGACTCTGCGGATCAAACGATCTTTTCTGCCGACCTGCCGCCTGCGGGAGAAGATTACCCGACCGTAAAGTGGACGGCGAATGAATTGATCCGCTTCCCATTCAGTGTCGGCCTGCCCCCGGATCTGGTCGGCGGGGTGGCGAAAGTGAGTCTGCTGTTGGTGGATGCCAGTGGGGAAACCCGGGCGGGGGGGCGCGATTTAGCCACGATCACTGTGGTTGTGCCGTCACGATCTTTCAGCATCCCGCCGATGGCGCACCGCGTGGATTACGGCTTCGCCGATTCGATTCGTTTGTTGGGCTACGACCTTTCGGCGGAGGGCATCACGCTCTACTGGCAAGCGCTCAAGCCCGTGTCGACGCGGCTGACTGCCTTTGTGCATCAACTTGATTCCGGCGGTGCGTTTGTGGCCGGCCACGACAACGCGCCGGCGCGGCCCACCACAAGCTGGCTGGCCGGCGAAGTGATCGCCGACGTTCACCCGATTTCGGTTGGCGATCATTTTGAAGTCGGCTTATACGATCCAGTCACCGGCGAGCGATTCGGGGAGCCGTTCGAAGCCGCTCCATGATACTGTTGGGTTTATAATTGGTTTCACCGCCGAGTTCGCGGAGAGCGCGGAGTTTCCAAATTCATCTCCGCGAACACGGCGCTCTCTGCGGTAGACCACTATCTGTTATTACAGGGGAGGAAGCCATGCTCAAGAAACGCAAGCTGGCAAAAGGCAAAGTGCGGGTGACGTTTGTCATGCCGCCGTTGGAGGGCGTGAACGAACTGTATCTTGTCGGCGACTTCAACGATTGGGGCGAAACGGCCACGCCGATGGCGAAAGAGGCGGAAGGTTCGTGGAGCGTGTCGCTGACGCTCGACGGCGAGCGCGAGTATCAGTTCCGCTACCTCGACGATACGAAGACGTGGCACAACGACTGGGCCGCCGACGCTTACGCGCGGAACATTCACGGCACGGAAAATTCGATGCTCGATTTGACGGAAGATGAAAAGCAACCGGGCGCGGCGCGGGCCAAGGTGGTGAGGAAGAGGAAGTTGTAGAAGTGTCTACTTCTTCAAATGCTTTTTGAGATACTGCCCTGTATAACTTCCCTTCACCTTTGCCACCTCTTCCGGCGTGCCCTCGGCCACGATGTAGCCGCCGGCCTCGCCGCCCTCCGGGCCGAGATCGATAATCCAGTCGGCCAGTTTGATGATGTCCATGTTGTGCTCGATGATCAACACCGTGTGTCCATCGTCGGCGAAACGCTGCAGGACATCCGTCAGGTTGTGCACGTCGGCGGCGTGCAGGCCCACCGAGGGCTCGTCCAAAACGTACAGCGTGTGCCCGCTGGAGCGGCGCGATAGCTCTTTGCTCAGTTTCACTCGCTGCGCTTCGCCGCCGGATAGCGTGGTGGCCGGTTGGCCGAGTTTGATGTAGCCCAGCCCGACCGCGGCGACGGTGTCCAGCTTGCGCTTGAGCGATGGAAAGTTTTCGAAGAATACGAGCGCCTCGTCCACGCTCATGTCCAGCACCTCGGCGATGTTCTTGTCCTTGTACCGCACTTGCAGAGTCTCGCGGTTGTAGCGCGAGCCGTGACAGATTTCGCACGGCACAAACACGTCCGGCAGAAATTGCATCTCGATTTGATTCTGCCCCTGACCCTGACAGGCCTCGCACCGCCCGCCTTTGACGTTGAACGAATATCGCCCGGCTTTGTAGCCGTGCGTTTTCGATTCCGGCAGTTCGGCGAACAAGGCGCGGATTTCGTCGAACATGCCGGTGTAAGTGGCCGGGTTGGAGCGCGGCGTGCGCCCAATGGGCGACTGATCGATGTTGATAATCTTATCAATGTGCTGCGCGCCCTCCAGCCCGTCGAAGTCGCCGGGGCGGTCGTGCGCGCCATTGAGCTTTTGCGCCAACGCCTTGTACAGCAGTTCGACCAACAGCGTGCTTTTGCCCGACCCCGACACGCCGGTGATGCCTACCACCTTGCCCAGCGGAATCTTCACGTCAATATTTTTCAAGTTGTTCTGCCGCGCGCCGCGCACCGTCAAAGTGTTGCCGTTGCCCGCCCGCCGTTGCGGCGGAACTTCGATCCGCTTGCGCCCCGAAAGGTACGCGCCGGTGAGCGACGTTTTGTGTTTCATGATGGCCTCCACCGTGCCTTCGGCCACCACCCAGCCGCCTTTCGCGCCCGCGCCCGGCCCCAAGTCAACAATCCAATCGGCGGAGAGCATCGTCTCGTCGTCGTGCTCCACCACCAACAGTGTGTTGCCCAAGTCGCGCATTCGTTGCAGTGTTTTGATCAACCGCGCATTGTCGCGCTGGTGCAGTCCAATCGAAGGTTCGTCGAGAACGTACAGCACGCCCATCAATTGCGAACCGATCTGCGTGGCCAGCCGGATGCGCTGCGCCTCGCCGCCGGAGAGCGACCCCGCCGTGCGGCTCAACGTCAAATAATCCAACCCCACGTCCACCATGAATTGCAACCGCGCCCGGATTTCTTTCAAAATTGGAGCGGCGATGATCGCTTCGCGGGAACTGAGGGAACTGGAAGGAACTGAAGGAACTTCCATCGAGTTCCCCGATTTCCTTTCCTTCCCTGATTTCCCATTCTTGCCTCTCAACCCCTCCACCCATTCCAACACCTTATTCACCGGCCACTCGGTCACTTGCACAATGTTCATCTCGCCAATCGTCACCGACAGCGCTTCGGGGCGCAGGCGCAGACCCTTGCACTCCTCGCACGGGTTGTACGTCATGAACTCTTCGATCTTCTCGCGGATGTATTGTGAGGTAGTCTCTTGATAGCGCCGCTTGAGATTGTTGATCACGCCCTCGTAAGCGGTGTCCCACGCGCCGGTGCGCCCTTCGCGGCTCTTGTAATGCAGCCGGATTTTTTCGCCGCCCGATCCATACAAAATTATTTTCGCCTGCGCCGCGGTCAGCGAACTGAACGGCTCGTCGAGCGGAATTTTGTAATGCTTGGCCGCCGCTTCCAACGTCTGCCAGTAGTAGCCGCCCTCTTCGCGGCTCCGCCATTCCATCACCGCCACGGCGCCGTCCTCAATGCTCAGCTCCTTGTTCGGCACAATCAGGTCGGGATCGATCTCCATCTTTGTGCCCAACCCCTGGCACGCCGGACACGCGCCGTGCGGGCTGTTGAACGAAAACGTGCGCGGCTCGATGTCCGGCAGATTGGTGCCGTCGAAGGGGCAGGCGAAATGTTCCGAGAAAAGGTGATCCTCGCCGCCGTTTGCCGTGAGGCGATTGACGATGATGGCGCCGCCTCCCAGCCGCAGGGCCGTCTCCACCGAGTCCGTCACCCGCGATAAAAACTCCTTCGCCTCCTCCGACCGTTCTTTGGCGTTCTTCACCACCAGCCGATCCACCACCGCCTCAATGGTGTGCATCTTGTAACGGTCGAGTTCGATCTCCTCTTCCACGTCGCGCACTTGTCCGTCCACGCGCACGCGGGCGTAACCCAGTTTTCGCGCGTCCTCGAATACGGTCTGGTGATGCCCTTTGCGGTCTTTGATCAGCGGCGCGAGAATCATAAACTTCGCGCCTTCGGGCAGTGCCGTGACCGCGTCTACGATCTGCTCCGCCGACTGCTTCTGCACCAGCCGCCCGCATTTGGGGCAGTGCGGCGTTCCGGCGCGCGCGAACAGCAAACGCAAGTAGTCGTAAGTCTCCGTTACCGTGCCGACCGTCGAGCGCGGGTTGTGGCTGACGCCTTTTTGATCAATAGCCACCGCCGGGCTGAGCCCGTCAATACGATCCACGTCCGGCTTTTCGAGCTGGCCCAAGAACTGCCGCGCGTACGCCGACAG
>CAYYCF010000133.1:0-6668 GCA_964470235.1 uncultured Anaerolineales bacterium
TTGTACTCGCGCATCATGCGATCCACCAGCACTTCGAGATGCAGTTCGCCCATGCCGCCGATGATCGTCTGCCCGGTTTGCTCGTTGGAGGTCACGCGGAAGGTCGGGTCTTCTTCGGCCAACCGGCGCAAAGCTTCGCCCATCTTGTCTTGATCGGCGGTAGATTTAGGTTCGATAGCGATGTGGATGACGGGGTCGGGGAAAGAAATGCTCTCAAGGATAACCGGGCTATTCATGTCACACAACGTATCACCGGTAAACGTATCTTTGAGAGCAAGCACGGCGGCAATGTCGCCCGCCGGCACTTCGGTCACGTCCTCGCGGCGGTCGGCGTACATACGAATCACACGGCCCACACGCTCGCGCTTGTCTTTGGTGGCATTGAGTACGTTGGTGCCGATCTTCAGCGTGCCGGAATAAACCCGGAAATATGCCAAACGCCCCACGTAGGGATCGGCGACGATCTTGAACACCAACGCGGCCATCGGGCCGTTTTCGTCGGCCGGCCGTTCTTCTTCTTCGTCAGTCTTGGGGTTGATGCCCTTCACCGCGGCGATGTCGAGCGGCGAGGGCAGATAGTCAATCACGGCGTCTAGCACGGGCTGAACCCCTCTGTTCCGCAGGGCCGAACCGCAGAACACGGGGAAGGCCTTGCCGGCAATGGTTGCCTTGCGCAGGGTGGCCCTGAGTTGATCAATCGCCGGCTCTTTTCCCTCGAGATACATCTCCATGAGATGATCGTCGTGTTCGACAATGTGCTCGATCATCTTGGCGCGGTACTCGGCGACGATGTCCTTCATGTCGTCCGGGATCGGCCCACGCTGCATCTCGCGCCCGCTTTGATCCATCCAGCGGATCGATTCGCGGGTGAGCAGATCAATCACGCCCTCGAACTTGGCCTCGGCGCCAATCGGTATCTGCATGTACAACGGGTTCTGGCCCAGCCGGGTGCGGATCATGTCCGCCGAGCGGAAAAAGTCCGCGCCGGTGCGATCCATCTTATTAATGAAACAAATACGCGGCACGGCATAGCGGTCAGCCTGGCGCCACACGGTCTCGGACTGCGGCTCAACGCCTTGCACGGCGTCGAACACCACCACCCCGCCGTCGAGCACGCGCAACGAGCGCTGAACTTCGGCGGTGAAGTCAATGTGTCCTGGGGTGTCAATCAGGTTGATCTGATACCCGTTCCACTCGGCAGTCACCGCCGCCGACACGATGGTGATGCCGCGCTCACGCTCCTGAGCCATCCAGTCGGTGACGGTCGTGCCTTCATCTACCGAGCCGATGCGGTGCGTCTTCCCGGTATAAAACAAGACGCGCTCTGTCGTCGTTGTTTTCCCGGCGTCAATATGGGCAATGATCCCAATGTTGCGGACCTTTTCTAACGGATACTCACGAGCCATAATTTACCAACGGTAGTGGGCGAAAGCGCGGTTCGCTTCTGCCGCTTTCAACACTTCTTCCTTTTTCTTGATGGCCGCTCCGGTGTTGTTGGCGGCGTCCAGCAATTCCCCGGCCAATCGCTCGGCCATCGAGCGTCCGCCCCGGCTGCGCGCGCCGATGATGATCCAGCGCATGGCGAGCGATTGACGTCGGTCGGTCGGCACTTCCATCGGCACTTGATACGTCGCGCCGCCGACGCGGCGGGGTTTAACTTCAACCGCCGGCGAGACGTTCTTGATCGCCTGCTCGAACACTTCCAGCGGCGGGCGCTTGGCGCGCTCTTCGACCATTGCAAACGCATCATAGATCACGCCGCGGGCAACGCTCTTTTTGCCTTTGTGCATCATGCGGTTGACAAACATGGTGATGATCACGCTGTTGTAGCGAACATCGGGCAAGATGATACGTTTGGAAGGTTTGCTGCGTCGAGACATTTCTAAAATCCTCAGGCGACCGCAAGGGTCGCCGCTACTTCTTCGCTTCTTTGGGCCGCTTGTTGCCGTATTTGGAACGACCTTGGCGGCGGGCTTCCACGCCGGTCGTATCCAACGTGCCGCGAACGATGTGATAGCGCACGCCCGGCAGATCCTTCACGCGTCCGCCGCGCACCAGCACCACCGAGTGCTCCTGCAGTTGATGCCCTTCGCCGGGAATATAAGCCGTCACTTCGATGCCGTTCGTCAAACGCACACGAGCCACTTTACGCAAAGCCGAGTTCGGCTTTTTGGGCGTCTGCGTGCGGACGACGGTGCACACGCCGCGCTTTTGCGGCGCGCCTTTCGGCTGTCGCAAGCGGCGTTGTTTCTTCGAGTTAAGCGTGAATTGCAGGGCCGGAGCCTTGCTCTTGAGATTCTTTGTGCGTCGTCCTTTGCGGACCAATTGATTAATTGTCGGCACGTAGCCCTCCAGTACTTCGCATTTCGCTGACCCTATTCGTGTGAGCGAGGCCATCGCCTACAGACACGATGGCCTCGCTCACCCATTCTCGTCCGTACTACTCGCGTAAACGAGGCCATCGCTAGATGAAACACGATGGCCTCGCTCTGCCTTACTGCAACTATATCAATTCGCGGCGCAAAGAGCGTCTGCGCCGCGTGTTAAATTACACTTGAGGCCGAGATTTTACCATGCCGAACTTTGTCCGTCAAGGCACAAACGACGGGTGTCGTCACCGATCGTCATCCATCATGCCCATCAACCCGGTGCGTCCGAGTCGGGGCGTGCGCTGCTTCTCTTCGTCCTTGCCGAACCTGATCGTCTCGCCCGTGTCGGTCAATGCCTCAACCGCCAAACCCAGGCTTTGCAATTCTTTCACCAGCACGCGGAACGAGGCCGGAATGCCAGGTTCTTCAATCCCTTCGCCTTTGACGATAGATTCATACGTCTTCACCCGGCCTTGCACATCATCTGATTTGACGGTGAGCATTTCTTGCAAAGTGTACGCCGCGCCGTAAGCTTCGAGCGCCCACACTTCCATTTCGCCGAAGCGTTGGCCGCCAAATTGCGCCTTGCCGCCCAGCGGTTGTTGCGTGACCAGTGAATACGGGCCGGTGGAGCGCGCATGCACTTTATCTTCCACCAAGTGCGCCAGCTTCAACATGTGGATGATGCCCACCGTCACCGGCTGATCGAACCGATCGCCGGACTTGCCGTCGAACAACCGCATCTTGCCCAGAATTGGCATAGGCTCTTCGACGTTGGTCATGCACTCTTCTGCTTTAGCGCGCAGCCCCTCGCGGTTCAACTTGTCGGCCTTGACCCCGTGATCCGACAACCAGATTCGCAAACAAGCCTCGATAGCGTTGGCGTCGGCGTCGCCGCGCGGCTGGCCGGTCAACTCGCTGTCCTCAAAAACCAGAATGCCCTCCGGGTCGTATCCCTTCAGGCGCAGCCATTCAGCCAGCGCGGCGCGGCGGGCATACACCTCGTCGGTGGCAATCGACTCGGTGTCGTACTTCTTCTTGAGCCAGCTTTCCAGATACAACCGGCGCGCTTCCTCTTCCGACTCAATCGAATCGGGGTCGATCTCTTGATCGAGCAGCCAATCCCAGGCCGTCTCCGTCACTTCCTTCCACGCTCGATCAACCAGCCACGAGCGCGCCAACTCGGCCTCGATCTCCACTTCGTTGGCGCCGTCGAACACGGGCGTTACGGCGCGGAAGCCGAGCTTGTTTGCGGCATAGCCCAGATGAGTTTCGAGGATTTGGCCGATGTTCATACGGCCAGGCACGCCGAGCGGATTCAAAATAATATCTACCGGCGTGCCATCTTCGAGGAAGGGCATATCCTCGATAGGCACGATTTTAGATACAACGCCTTTGTTGCCGTGGCGCCCGGCCATTTTGTCGCCTTCGGTGATCTTGCGGCGCTGGGCGACGGCCACGCGCACCATCTTGTCCACCCCGGCCGGCAGATCGCGGTGTTCGTCGCGGGTGAACACCCGCACGTCCACCACCTTGCCCTTTTCGCCGTGCGGCAAGCGCAGAGAGGAATCCTTGACCTCGCGCGCCTTCTCGCCGAAGATCGCCCGCAGAAGTTTTTCTTCGGGCGATAGTTCTTTCTCGCCCTTCGGCGTAATCTTGCCGACCAGAATATCGTTCGGGCCCGCATCCGCGCCGATGCGCACAATGCCGTGCTCATCCAAATCCTTCAACGCATCTTCGCCGACATTAGGAATGTCGTAGGTGATCTCTTCCGGCCCCAGTTTGGTGTCGCGCGCTTCCACTTCGTGTTTCTCGATGTGAACCGACGTGAACGCGTCTTCGCGCACCAGCCGCTCGGAAATCAGAATCGCGTCTTCGTAGTTGCCGCCTTCCCACGACATGAAGGCCACCAACACGTTCTGGCCGAGCGCAATCTCGCCGCCCACCGTCGAGGACGAGTCGGCGATCACCTGCCCCTTTTTGATCCGTTGGCCTTTGGCGACAATGGGATGCTGATCAATGCAGGTGCTTTGATTCGACCGCTGATATTTCCGGAGCCGATAAGTCTTCTTCTTATTGCCCACTTGGACAATGATCTCTTTTCCGGTCACGCTCAACACTTCGCCGTCGTCATCGGCCAACACGACCTGCCCGGAATCCTTCGCCGCTTGCGCTTCCATGCCGGTCGAAACGGTCGCCACTTCCGGTCTCAGGAGCGGCACAGCCTGCGCCTGCATGTTCGATCCCATCAAAGCCCGGTTGGCGTCATCGTGCTCCAAAAAAGGAATCAACGCCGCACTGATGCCGACGATCTGGCATGGCGCGATGTCCATGTAGTCCACCTGGTCGGGCGTGGCGAAGATGAATTTTGAATGGGAACGGCTCGACGCGCGGGGACGGACGAATTCATGGAAACCGCTCAACGGCGCATTGGCCTGGGCAATGATGTAGCGATCTTCTACGTCAGCGGAGAGATACGTCATGTCGTCGGACACGAACGGCGCGACCGGAATTTCGACCTCGCCAAGTTTCGCCAATTGCTTCGCCACTTCCTTCGACACCTCTTCGCCCTTGCGCCCGACAATCTCGCCCGATTTCGGATTTTGAACGTCATCGCGCAAGTGCCGCCCGATCAATCGTTTGTCGCTGGCCGGAAGCGATTTGAATACCCGGCGATACGGCGTTTCGATGAAACCGAACGGATTCACTTTGGCATACGAGGCCAAACGGCCGATGAGGCCGATGTTCGGGCCTTCCGGCGTTTCAATGGGGCAGATGCGGCCATAGTGCGAATGGTGAACGTCGCGCACGTCAAAGCCGGCGCGCTCGCGGCGGAGGCCGCCCGGGCCCAGAGCCGAGAGCGTGCGTTTGTGCCGCAGTTCGGCCAACGGGTTCGTCTGATCCATAAACTGCGACAACTGCGACGAGCCGAAGAATTCGCGGATGGCGGCCACCACCGGGCGGATGTTGATCAGCGTCATCGGCGACACCGTGCCTTGATCGCGGATCGACATGCGCTCTTTGATGATGCGCTCGGTGCGGCGCAATCCGACGCGCAGTTTCGCTTGAATCAACTCGCCGGCCGTCTTGACGCGGCGATTGCCCAAATGGTCAATATCGTCGGGCTGTTCGACGCCGTTATTAATGAGGATCATGCGCGAGATCAGCGCAATAAGGTCGTGCTTGGTGATGTTGCGGTGCGCCAGCGGAATTCGCTCTGAAAGCTGGAGTTTCTGATTCAGCTTGTAGCGCCCCACCCGCTCCAGGTCGTACCGGCGCTGATCGAACAACTGCTGTTCGAGATATTCCTTCGCGTTGTCAAGCGTCGGCGGATCGCCGGGGCGCATGCGCTTGTAGAACTCGACCATCGCCTCTTGAGCGATAGTGCGTTTGTCTTTCACTTCCCACGTCGGTTCTTGTTTAATCGTGGCGGCGATGTATTGGCGATCGGGGTTGATGTCAATTTCGGCAAACAACGCCGTGATCTCTGCGTCCGAGCCGGTTTTGAGCGGGTTGTCGCCGCTCAGTCCGTCGTCAACGGCGGCCAGCGCGCGGAGCAACATCGTGACCGGCACCGTGCGTTTGCGGTTGAATTTGACGGTGAGGTAATCGCTTTTGCGCGTCTCGAATTCCATCCACGCGCCGCGATCCGGGATCAATTTGGCCGCCGCCATGCGGCGGCCGGATGCGCGTTCATCTTGCGCTTCAAAGTAGACGCCGGGGGAGCGGATCAACTGCGAAACGACGACGCGCTCCGTTCCGTTAATGATGAAAGTGCCGTTCTCGGTCATCAACGGAAAGTCGCCGAGGAAAATGTCTGAGGCAATGGGTTGGGGCACTTCCGGCCCGGCCAGCAACACTTTGACGTGCAGGGGCGCGCCGTAGGTCATGTCTCGATCCAGACACTCGTCGGGGCCGTATTTGGGCTCTTCGAACCAATACTTCAGCCCGAATTCTTTGGACTCCGGGGCGCGGCTGGGGAAGAAGAGTTTCATTCCCTTGTTGAACGATTCGACCGGAGTAATTTCGTCGAATAGTTCGCTCAGACCCTCATCCTTCAACCATTTGAAAGATTCTAATTGGACTTCAATGAGCGACGGGAGATTATAGCTGTCGGTGATTCGAGCGTAAGACTTTCGGCCAATGGTAGAAGCCATTGAGTGCTCTCCTTGAAACTGGGCCAGTGACAAAACGCAACGTGACCACCCTATTAAAGGAATGGTCAGTGCTACCGTTTATGTCTAACGTGGGGGTAACGAAAGGCGATTATACAGAGGAGGTGGAGTAGTGTCAATGACA
>CAYYCF010000134.1:0-4382 GCA_964470235.1 uncultured Anaerolineales bacterium
CAATATTCCAACGGACGCCGCCGATGCAAACGCCGCGCCGTGGCTGAGCGCCAGAAACAACGCCACAGGCGCAGAAGTCAGCGGCAGACCGATAAGCCAACCGCTCACCGTCGGTCCCCAACGACGGCCGGCGAGGCTCACCATACCGATTAGAGCCGGAGTCAGAATGAGTTTAATGGCGAGGATGGTCATACACGTGGGCCGGCTACCAAACACCATCGGGGAATGTTGATAGGCCCGCGTTCTGCCCGATGCGTTTGTACATCGTGACGCCGGTGTACGGCTCGCCAAGAATGTTGTCGTGAATGGCCCAACTGCGCCCGCGAATGCTCCGCGCCGCGTCCGCTTGGCGGAATGGCGTCGAGCCGTCGAGCTTCGGAGGCAAATCGCCGCCGGCCGAGAATCGCGTGTTCAGACTTTGCATCCAACGGCGGCCTTGCTGATACGCAAATCCATTGCGCTCGAAGATGACCGCGTTGTGATAGAACAGCGGCTCGACGAAATACATTTCATGCCCCAGCGCCTTGATGAATGACTCGAACGAGTCGGTGGCCGCGCCCAACAGCCGCAGGCCGCGCCGGATCTGACCCGGCGCAAGCCCGGCCTTCATCGCGCCGATCTCGGCTTCCACGTTTCGCTCGAAGACTCCGAAATGCGTTTTGCTTCCGTTCGGCATGCGGTCAACGTCGAAACGCGGACCGGCAGGGTCGTTGATCACGGCCAACAGAACGTGGATTTGCTGGCTGATCGTGTCGGCGAGGTGGAAGTACATCAGCGGGTCCGGCGCGTCGGCTTGATGCAGAAGCGACAACTCGACCGAGGTGGCGCCTGGCGCGCCGACCCACTTGAGCAACAACGTCCCCTGCGAGTCGCGGAACGTTTCGGAGTCGATCCCGTACCGCTCGAATAGGGCAGGGGGGATCAGAAGTCGGACGTATTGAAAGCGCTCCCCTTCAGGCAAGCTGTTCAACCCGGATACCGAGTGCGCGCCGCCGTTGTTCATGGCTATTCCCTCTTTCCGAGCGCGACCGCCATATCGCGCTCGCTCTCGCGCTTGGCCAGCGCCTGCCGCTTGTCGTATTGACGCTTGCCTTTGGCCAGCGCAATCGTCAACTTGGCCCGCCCTTTCGAAATGTGAACATCCAAGGGCACGATGGTGTAGCCTTTCAATTTCACCTTGTCGTGCAGTTTGGCGATCTCGCGTTTGTGCAAGAGCAGTTTGCGCGGGCGCAGGGGATCGTGATTCTGCCGCGAGGCGGGGTCGTAGATGCTGACGTGGGCGTTGATCAGCCAAAGCTCATGGCCGTCCAGGCGGACGTAGGCCTCGCGAAGCTGAATCCGCCCGGCGCGGATCGATTTGATCTCGCTGCCTTGCAAGACCATTCCGGCTTCGAATTTGTCTTCGATGAAGTAATCGTGCGTCGCCTTGCGGTTGGACGCGAGAATCTTGTTGTCGTCGCTCATATCATGCTGAAACAGGCTCAGTAGTCGCGACTTCGTCGCGGCTTTTAGAGGACGACTAAAGTCGTCACTACGTTTTCGTGGACTACTGGGACTGCAAGTACTGAATCGCTCGTTCTAATTCCGGATCACTGCCGTCCGTGCCGGGTTGTAATTCAATATCAGGCTTCAGTCCGACGCCGTCAATGCCAAAGTGATCCGGCGTGTACCAGCGCGCGTTGGTCACGTGAACCGATGAATGGTCGGACAGGGTGAAGATCAACTGCACCGAGCCTTTGCCAAACGTCGTTTGCCCAATGAGCGGCCCGCGTCCGCGATCGTGCAACGCTCCGGCTAAAATTTCGGCGGCGCTGGCTGTGCCGTGATTGACCAGCATCACCAACGGCAGGTCGGCAAAATCCCCGGCGCCCGCCGCAGTGTAAGTCTTTTCCGGTTCACCGCGTTTCGCTTCGATCAGGATCGAGCCGCCATCCACAAACAGTCCGGCGGTATCCACCGCCGAGTTGAGCAGGCCGCCGCCGTTGCCGCGCAAATCTAGCACGATCTTGGTCACACCCTTGGCTAACAAATCGTCAATCGTCCGCCTGGCTTCCGCCGGTGTCTGTTCGCTAAAACGGCTAATGGCTACCAACCCAATGGCCGGGTCTTGATCCAGCACGCGTCCGGTCACAGACGGGATTTGGATGATCTGCCGCTTCATCGTGAATTCGAGCGGCGGCCCGTTTCCGCGCTTGACCGTGATCGTCACCTCAGACCCTTCCGGGCCGCGCACGAGCGCCGACACTTCGTCGAGAGTCATCTGCGGCGTGATTGCCGCGCCATCTACGGCGGCCAATACGTCGCCCTCCTGCACACCGGCCCGTGCCGCCGGTAAATCAGGGTAGGGCGATAACACCACTGCGCCCGATTCGTCTTGGCGCAAGTTGACGCCAATTCCGCCGAAGGCGCCTTGCAGCGACTGTGTTTCCAGCTCTTGCGATGCCGGCTCGAGGAAGATAGTGTACGGATCGCCGACGGCCGAGACCATTCCGCGCACCGCGCCGTATTGCAGGGTCGAGTCTGGCGGCAAGTCGCCCAGGTAATTCAAGTTGAGGATTGAGCGCACTTCGATCAAGAGCGGGTAAGAGTCGGCGTCACCGCCGCGAAGGGCATGGGTTAAGTACCCGGCAACAAACGCGGCGGACAACATCACCGCCGCCAATATCGCGTACCCAATCGTATCGAATGCGTTTCTCTTTTCTCTCATTTCGCTCATTGTAGCAGGAGATTTACCGCAGAGTACGCTGAGTCCGCAGAGTTATTTTCCGGGGAATCTCCGCGTTCTCTGCGAGATCTGCGGTAAAACCTGCGTAAGGCGAGTTACTCAATGACGACAGGTGCGCCAGTCGATTCTACGAGCGGCCGGTCTGCGGGGGCGAGGGGCAATGACCAACGGTAAATCCATTTTGCGTCTTCGGGGCGCGCGTTGATGCAGCCGTGACTCCAAGCGCGTCCGTAATCGTTGTGCCAGTACGTGCCGTGAATGGCCATGCCGCCGTTGAAATAACTTACCCACGGCACGCCAGGCAGGTCGTACGAATCGTCGGCTACGCCGTCGCCGGCGGCCATGTGGCGCGAGGGCCGTTTGCGATAGATTGCGTAACGGCCCAACGGCGTACGAAAATCCTTCAACTGCCCGGTGTTCGAGTCGGTGAATGTGATGCCGGAAGAAATGCGCGCGTTGAACACAACAATTCCGTTTTCCAATGCGCTTAGGGTCTCCGCAGTCGTGTCAATGTGAATCAGCTTGTCGGTTATTGAGGGCGAGAGAGGGGCAAGTTCGCTTGCGGTGATCAGCCGGAGGGCGGCGGCAGGGACGTAGTAGCGGTCGTTGATGCGGTCGTCCGTAAGTTCGTACCAGGTGTGGCCGCTGTCATCCACCATAGAACGGTTGACCCAATGTGTGGTGCTGTAATACAGACGATAGGCGACGGTGGACGAGTAGCGCGGTTGTGGGTACGAGTCGGCGTAGGGCAGGGTGATCTCGCCTAATGCGGGTGAGGTGATTATCGAGGGCGCATTCGTGCGAATCTTAACCGGCTGAACGTTAGACGAATGAACATATCCGCCGGTGGTGCGATACCAGAGGCGGTTGTACGCGCCGTCGTCTTCGCCCATCACTTCGCCATATATCGGCAGGATTGTTTCGCGTTCGTAAAGTTTCACCGTGCGGCCAAACGCAGAGGGGCGGCTATAGACGGTGATGTAGATGACGATGACGCGCCCGTAGAAGATCGGTTGCGCTTGATCTTCAGGGGGGAGAGGTTTGAAGGCCAGCCCAAGTAGGGAAATAGACGTCAGCCGCAGGAAATCGCGGCGGGTTAGGAGGGGCACGGCGAAAGTATAGCATTGACTTAGGGGCGGCTAAGAGGCTATAATTTGTGATAGTGATAAGTTTTCTTAGGACAACCACACTTTCGGAGCCCTGTTATGCCTTCCAGCACTCTCCAAACCGCCATTGACCGTTATGTGCGGCTTGTCGGCGACAGCCGCAGTGAGAACACACAACGCACCTACGCGCAGGCGATGACGAAATTCATCGCCGTGCTAAATAAGCATGGCGTGGCCGCCGACCAAGCCGCGCCCGCCGAGGCCACCAAAGATTGGGTGCTGTGGTACGTGGCCGCGCTCAAGCCCTATGCACCCGCCACCGAGTCCCTCTTCCTGACTGCGCTTTGCGGGTTTTATGAATACCTGGTTGCGGAGGAAAGTTGCGCCATCAACCTGACCCAATTACGCTCCATCCTGAAACGGCGGCAGAGAAAAGTGACTCCGCGCTTACCGCAATTCCCTCGCGAGCAAATCGAATCGGTGATTAGTTACGTCAACTCAATGGCCTCAACGCCTGCTGAAGATGATCGCGAACAACTCCGCCGCCTCCG
>CAYYCF010000134.1:4482-6663 GCA_964470235.1 uncultured Anaerolineales bacterium
GCGGCATCCGCCCCGTTCCCGATAAAATTTGGTGACGACACGACATGCCCGAGGCGGCGATGATCGTGCCTGCGTCGGCGGCGCGCACCGATGGAAACAGCCGTTCCTCCCCGATCTTCATCGAAAGTTCATAGTGCTCGGCCTCGTATCCAAACGATCCTGCCAAGCCGCAACAGCCGGAGGGGATTTCGGATACGTCGAGGCCGGTGAGTCGAAGCATGGCCAGGAGCGAGTCCGTGCCGGTGAGGGCCTTTTGGTAGCAGTGGGCGTGGAAGAGGAGTCGGGTAGTCGAGTAGTCAGGTGGTCGGATAGTCGGGTGGTCGGGTGGTCGAGTAGTCGAGTAGTCGTCGGAGCGGCTTGAAGCCGCGACGGCGGGCCGGGAGAAGAGCGGAGAGAATTCGTCGGCGCGGGCAGCGATGAATTCTTCGATGAGGAAAGAGTTTCTCGCGAGGAGTTTTGCGCGCGGATCGTTGGGAAGCAGATCGAGGTATTCGTCGCGCAAGGTGAGCAAACACGAAGGTTCGAGTCCGATGATGGGCATGCCCTGCTCTGCATACGGCGCGAGAACTTCGACGTTGCGGCGGGCGTGTTCGCGAGCGCGTTCAAGCAGCCCCTTGGAAATCATCGGGCGGCCACAGCAAACGTGCGGGGCGAGCGATACGGTGTAGCCTGCCGCTTGAAGAACGCGCGCGGCGGCGAGACCAACGGCGGGATGGTTGAAGTTGGTGAAGGTGTCGGTGAAGAGGATTGCCGATGGCTGAGGGCCGATGGCTGATGGCTTCGCACTGCGTGGCGCGTGAACGAATTGTTGACGGAAGGTCGTTTGAGCGAATGCCGGTAGAGTTCGATGGCGCGAAACGCCGAGCAGTTTTTCGTTGAGCCAACGTGTCGCCGTCAGCGTCAGCAGGCGATTAGCTATCGGCGATAAGCGATAAGCGAACCGTGACAAGCGATGAATGTCCGCGAAGAGGCGAGAGCGGAGGGAGACTCCGTGCGTGCCATTATATTGCGCCAGGAATTCGTATTTGATCTTCGCCATGTCCACGCCGGAGGGACACTCGGCTTTGCAAGCCTTGCATTCGAGGCACAGATCGAGCACGGCGTGCATGCGTTGGGAGGTGAGATGCTCGGGCGGCAAATGCCCCGATAGCGCGGCGCGGAGCGCGTTGGCCCGTCCGCGAGTGGAATGTTCCTCTTCGCGCGTAGCCATGAACGAGGGGCACATCACCCCGTCGGCTTTGCGGCACACCCCGGCTCCGTTGCATTGTTCCACCGCGCCCGCGAATCCGCCTTCGAGCGTGAAATCTAAATGCGTTTGCAGGGAGAGGGTTTTGTAGTCCGCGCCGTAGCGCAGATTCTCGGTGAGGTCTTGCGAGGCAATGACCTTGCCTGGGTTGAGGATGTTGTGCGGGTCAAAGGTTTTCTTCACCTCGCGGAAGGCTTGATAAAGTTCCGGCCCGTAGAGGCGCTCGTTCCAGCACGAGCGCGAGAGGCCGTCGCCGTGTTCACCGGACATCGCCCCGCCCATCCGTTGGACGACCGAAAACACTTTCTCGCCAATGCGTTTCATGCAATCAATGCCGGATTGTGATTTGAGGTTGATGAGCGGGCGAATGTGCAAGCATCCGGCCGAGGCGTGGGCGTAATAGCCCGACCCCACGCCCTCTTCGGCGAAGATGCGCTCCACTTCGCGCACGTATTCGCCGAGATGCTCCACCGGCACGGCCGCGTCTTCCATGAAAGCCAGCGGCTTGGCGTCGCCGCGCACGGACATGAGCAAACCCAGCCCCACTTTGCGCACGCCCCACACGCGGTTCTGCTCTTCGGGGGTGACGGCGCGCACGGCCACCGGCGCAAGACGGCGCGCTTCGAGCGCGGCCACTTTGGCGATGAGTTCATCATCGCTGTCCCCGTAGAATTCGACAATCAGCACGGCGGCAGGATGCCCTTGCACCCAAGTGAGCAATCGGGCGTAGGCCGGAACTTCGCGCGTGAGATCGATCATCATGCGGTCCATCAGCTCGATTGCGGAGGGGTTTGATTCCAGAACGGCCGGAGTCGAATCGGCGGCTTGGGCAATGGAGTCAAAGTGCAGGATGCAGAGCGCGGTCTGCTTCGGGCGCGGCACCAGATTCAGTTTGACACGAGCGAGGACGGCCAGTGTGCCCTCCGAGCCGACCA
>CAYYCF010000135.1:0-1318 GCA_964470235.1 uncultured Anaerolineales bacterium
CCTTGTCTACTTGTTTCCTTGTCTACTTGTTTCCCTGTCTACTTGTGTACTCCCATCAGAACTGCTCCAAAAACCGCAGATCATTCGCCCAGAAATATCGAATGTCCTCGATCTTGTATTTCAACATGGCGATCCGCTCCGGCCCCATGCCGAAGGCAAAGCCGGAATAGACGCGCGGATCGTAGCCGCCGTTCTGCAACACGATGGGATGCACCATGCCGCAGCCGAGAATCTCCAACCAGCCGCTTCGTTTGCACACCGAACAGCCCTTGCCGCCGCAGACGAAACATTCCACATCCATCTCGGCGCTCGGTTCGGTGAACGGGAAGTGGTCGGCGCGGAAGCGCGTGCGCACCGTGGCCCCGAACATGCGGCGGGCAAAGTCGGTGAGCGTGCCTTTGAGATCGGTCATACGAATCCCCTTGCCCACTGCCAGCCCTTCGATCTGGTTGAATTGAATCTCCGAGCGCGCCGTGATCTGCTCGTAACGGTAGACCATGCCGGGCAGCACAACGCGGATCGGATTCGGATAGAACTCGCGCATGGCGTGTATCTGGCCGGGCGAAGTGTGCGTCCGCAAGATCACGTCGGGCAGGGTGGTGTGAAACGTGTCTTGCATTTCGCGCGCCGGATGATGCTTGGGAATGTTGAGCAATTCAAAGTTGTACTCGTCGCTCTCAATTTCGCGCGAGCGATACACTTGAAAGCCCATGTCCGCCCAGATGGCGCAGATTTGCCTGAGCGTTTGGGTGGCAATGTGCAGTCGCCCGCGCCGCAGTGGCCGTCCGGGCAGTGTCACGTCCAGCGCGTCGGCGCGCAGTGAGACTTCGAGTTCGGCCGCGCGCAGGGCGCCTTCCTTTTCGTCATAAGCCGCTTCAAGCGCGCGCTTGATCTCGTTGGTGCGCTTGCCGACGAGCGGGCGCTCCTCTTTCGGCAGTTTGCCCAGCTCGGTCAGCGCGGTTGATAACACGGTCTGCTTGCCAAAGGTTTCGCTCTTCCAGGCGCGGAGCGATGCGGCGTCGTCGAGCGCGGCCAGTTTTTCTAATGCGTCTTTTTCAAATTGATTCAGTTGATCGATCATGTCTGCTCCTCACCTCACCCCCTACCTCTGCCCCTCCCCCCTCTCCTGTCGTTTAGACAGGAGAGGGGGGAGGGGTGAGGCAAAACAAAAAACTCCCGCCCTTCGCAAGGGACGGGAGTTTGCAACTCTCGCGGTACCACCCTCATTGGTCTCCTCTCGGAGACCCTCCTCTTCGCCGACTATCATCGGCTGTTCGGATAACGGTGAACTTCCGGCGCGGGTTACTTGTTGCGCCAG
>CAYYCF010000135.1:1418-6661 GCA_964470235.1 uncultured Anaerolineales bacterium
TTTATCCGATACCCCTCTTCCTCGTTATTAAAAATCCACCCCACTAGCGCGCCGATGCGAATCTCGTCGAACAGATACGATTCGCGGGTGACGGCGGCCGAGCCTTTGCCGCGCAGAGACTGGCGCGAGCGCTCCATCTTTTCGAAACGGCTCTGCCACCGGGCAAAGTTGGCCGGGCGCAAATCCACCCAGCCTTTGGCCGCCCACTTGTCCACGTCGCCCTCGCAAACATCCACCTCGCTGGCTCCGGCCACTTCGGGGATGCGAACGAACGGGCCGCGAATCAACTGCGCCCCGTCGGGCGTGAGGATGGGAACGCCAATGGAAATGATGGCCTGTCTCAGTTTGATGTCATCTTGCAAGCGGGCAAGGATCGCGGCAGAGATCGCTTCGGGCGTCTGCCCCAACACCTCGTGAAGCGTGCCGTAGACGATTTGCAGAAGTTCCGCTTCCCACAACAGTTTTGAAATTTCAGGCGGACCGAGCTGGCCGAGCGCCACGCTATGCGTCCCCGTCTGCGCTTCGAGCCTTTCGAGATCGGTCAACGCTTGCTGGCGCAAGATGCCGGCGCGATAGGTCGGGTTCATCACTGCGCCATCCACGGCGGCGATCACGTCACGCCCGGTGTTGCTGCCCTTGATCTCCAACACGCACTCCAGCGCGATCTCTTCCGGCGTGATGAATTCCATTTGCCGCAATGAGGTGATGGTTTCAAACTCGCCTTTGGTGAACAAACCGTTCTCGCCCGTGTCCACCACCGGCACGGCGAAATCGCCGAGGGTATCAAAATCGGCGGCGGGCAAACGCAGAGGCAGGCTGCCCTCGAGGGTAAACGTTTTCGGCGCGTGCACTTTCACTGGCTGGCCGCCCTCGCGAATGGTGCGAAGCGAAATATCGGCGTAGCCGATCATCGCGCCGGGTTTGATCTCTTTGACCACCGGCCCGCCGGCCGTGCGCGCCATGAGGAAGAGCAAGCCGGTGTGGGCGAAAGCAATGGCGGTTTTGGTCATCAGCTTGGCCGAGGGCTTGTCTTCGCTGTGAGTGTACGGAATGTTCAAGCCCATGCCGCCGGTTCCGGTGGTGCCGATCTTAATGTACAACCGCGTGCCGACTTCGCGCATGGCGCGATTGATCAACAAGACGTGGCGGATCAATTGCGGCACGGATTGCGAGATGAGCAGAGTTTCAAACGCCCGCTCGGCCTCTTTCCAGTCGTGCTTGGCCGTCGCCGCGTCGCCGACGCGGACGTGTCCCAACAGAGCGTCAATCTCGCGCTTGGCAATCACCGAGCCGGCGTAAACATCTTGATAGCCGATGGCGGTAGCGGTGTTGATCGAATCCACGATCACGTCCGGCCGGTGTTCGAGAATCAACTGCGCCAGACGGGATCGTCCGAAGGCGGCGTCGAAGTCGCCGAAGAGATCGGCGTAAAGGTCGTCGCGCCGCTGGTAGCTTTCCAGCAGTCGGCCGCGTTTTTCTTCGGCGAAGTCGGCGCGCAGAAACACGTCGCCCCACACGCCGACAAATTCGATCCCGCTGTCTGGGAACAAGCGCCGAAGCCCGGCCGGGCCGTGAATGGCGTCGTTGACTTCCTGTTGGAAAAGCGAAGCGATGATGATGCGGCGCGGACTTAATTCGTGCGCGATGCGCCGGGCAACTTGCAGGCCGACCAGGCCGGCGCCGCCCAGGAGGAAAAAAGTTTGATCAGGCATAGAGAAGTAGAAAAGTTATTGAGGGTCAACTGTCACGGATTGAAAGACGAAGTCGAGGGTGCGCTCTTTACCGTTAGCGTCGCGTCCACGAATGGTCAGGCGATCAATCAAGTCCGGGCCGGTGACGTTGAGGCAGGCAGTGAACAGCGCGTCGAGCGTGGGGAAAACATGCACGGTTTCGGTCAGGCCGCTCTGCCGATCCCACCGCCGCGTTACCAGTTTGACTTCGTGGAGGTGTTCACTCATCGCGCGGCCTGTTCAAGAAACCACGGATTACACAGAGGGCACGGATTATGATTAAGAAAATCGGTGTAATCCGTGTAATCTGTGGTTACGCGTTTTTCACAACGTATAAGACTCGCCGGGTTTGAGCGCGTGCGCTTGCGCGCCCGTCTCGGCCTGCACTTGCTTGGCCCAGGCATTTGCGTCTTGCGCGATCAAATCCCAGGTGTTGTAATGGACGGGAATGACGTGCTTGGGCCGCAGAAGTTTGACGGCGCGCAGCGCGTCGGCGGGGCCCATGGTGTAGTTGTCGCCGATGGGCAGGGTGGCCAGGTCAAGGCCCTCGTCGCCGATCAATTGCATGTCGCCGAACAGGCCGGTGTCGCAGGCGAGATAGATTTTGTGGGTTTGGGTTGTGAGCAAGAATCCGCAGGGGTTGCCGCCATAACTACCGTCCGGCAGCGCCGAACCATGCAGGGCGAGCGTGAGTTTAACGTGCCCAAATGCATGTTGGTGGCCGCCCCCCAAATGCTGGCCGTGCGTATTCTTCACGCCCTGCGCCGCGCACCAGTTCGCCAGTTCAAAATTGCTGATCACCGTCGCCCCGGTGCGTTTGGCAATGGCGACAATATCGCCGACGTGATCGCCGTGTCCGTGCGAAAGCAGGATGAATTCGGCGGGGACTTTGTCGGCGGCGGCAGTGGCGGCAGGGTTGCCGCTGAAGAAGGGGTCGACGAGGACGTGGTGGCCGCCCAGTTCCAATCCCACGGCGCCGTGACCGTACCAGATCAATTGATCGCTCATCGTTTGTCTCCTTTCGAAAGAACCTCGCTGGCGATAGAAACGTTCTTGACCATTTTAGTGGAACGCCGGACGCGCCACTGTTCGCGATAGTCTTCGATTTGACGGCTGAGACTCATCCAGTCGTTCACGATGAAGAGGAAGCCTGGCGTGCCGGGCATGAACATATATTCGTTGAACCACAGCTTGAGCCAACGAATGGGCAGGGGATATTTGGTGAGCTCCATTCCAACGGCGGTGAGTTGGCCCGTTTTTTGTTCGTGGAAGAGTGGACGGAGAAAACGGCGCTGGCTCCAACTCTGTTTCTTCAACGGGTAAATGACGCCGACGTTAAGCGGCTTGAGGCTCCGTACCCGCGCATAGGAAATGGAAACGCGATAGACGGCGGTGCTGATGATGATTTGATCGGCGCGGCATTGCACAAAACACAGCGACGGCGCGACGAGACTGGCAACGTAGAGAAGAAAGCTGATCGCCGACACCAAGAGCAGGAGATCGCGCCCAAACGAAAGAAAAGGGCGATCAGGCGATATCCACCACAACACGTACGAAGCGAATACCAAAAGGAACGTCGGCCAGCGAATCATCTCGAAGAGACGTTCGTAGAGGCGGAGGCGGAAACGTTTGCCGGGGCGCGGTTTTTTGGCGGGCATGTTTCGGCAGGCAGTGGGCAGAAGGCAGTTGGCAGTATTCTGTTTACTGCTGACTGCCGACTGCCTTCTCATCAACCATTGGCAGAGTGAACCAGAACGTGCTTCCTTTACCCAATTGAGTCTCTACTCCCAATTCGCCGCCGAAGAGTTCGGCCAGCCGTTTTGCCAGATGGAGCGCCAGTCCCCAGCCTTTGTGCTCGCGCACGGCGGGGTCTTCGGAACGGAAGAAGGGAGTGAAAAGTTTGGCGCGGTCGTTGTCGGCAATGCCTATGCCGGTGTCGGCGACGGAAATGCGAATCGTTTTGTCGTTGGTTTCGGCGGAGACAGTAATGCCGCCGTTGGCAGGCGTGTAGCGGTGGGCGTTGGCGAGCAGGCAGGAAGCGATCTGAGTCAACCGCGCGGCATCGGCGCGGGCTTTGGGCAGAGCCGGAATGTTGGCAGTCAGTGTTTGTCCTTTCGCTTCAGCTTGCGGGCGTATGCCATTGACCGCCTGCTGAACCGCCGCCGCCACGTCCACCAAATCCATATCTACTTTCAAGCGTCCCATATCTAACTTGGATATGTCGCCGAGGTCCGAGATGAGGCTGTTCATCCAGTCCACATTGTTGTGGACGGTTTCGAGCAAGCCTTTTTGTTGATCGGTCACCGGGCCGACCATGCCGCCGCGCAGAAGATCGGTGTAACCTTTGATCGAGGTCATGGGCAGGCGCAGTTCATGAGTCACCGTAGACACAAACTCGCCTTTGGCAATGGCCGCGTCAACGGCAGAGGCGGCGTGGTTGGCGAAAGCTTCCACCAGCAATTCGTCTTGCGTTGTGAATTCGGCGCTCGCGCCGGAGCGGAATAGAAAGAGATAGCCCGCTTGCCGCCCGCGCGCCCACAAAGAAACGGCGAGCAATTTATCTGAGCCGCCGCCGGACATCGCAACATTATTAACGCCAGGCTTGCCACCCATCATACCGCGCGCCGCCTGGGCCTGAATTTCCGTGTCGTCAATGGCCATGCCGCGCGCCTCATTCACGCTCAAGGCACCGTTTTTCTCCAACAGCGCCAGCGCGCCGTGATCCGCTCCGGCGAGTTGCATGGCAAGGTCCAAAGTCTTCGCCAGCAGTTCGGGCAGGGTGAGCGCGGTGGTGAGCGCGGCGGAGGCGGCTCGCAGCGCAGTGAGGTGGGTCAAGTCAGGCATAGTGCAGTTACCTATTTGTATAGTAATTGCAGTTTCGCCGCAAGATACACTGGTCACACCGCGGCTGGCGCGCCCCGCACACTTCGCGCCCGTGCCGGATGATATTGAGGTGCGCGGCGTAATACGTTTCGGGCGGCAGAATCTTTTCAAAATGCGAATGAACCTCTTCCACCGACATCTTCTCCGGGCGCAGGCCGAGCCGGCCGGTGACACGGTAGATGTGCGTGTCCACCGGAAAGGCCGGTTTGCCGAGCGAGAATTGCAACACGATGGCGGCGGTCTTCGGCCCGACTCCGTTAAATCGCGTCAGCCAGGCCCGCGCCTCTTCGGTGGGCATGCCGCGCAGGAATTCCAGATCGAGCGAGCCGCGCTCCTCGGTGATCGCCCGCAGCACTTGCTGGATGCGCGGGCCTTTTTGATTCGCCAAACCGGCGGGACGGATGGCGTTCACAACAATGGCGGTCGGCGCGTCGCGCACGGCCTCCCAGGTGGGGAGCGCTGTCCTCAACAACCCAAACGCCCGATCGCGATTCGTGTCGTTTGTGTTTTGCGAAAGGATAGTGGAAACAAGCTCGTCAATGGCAGGCAGAGGGTTGCGCCACGTCGGCTGGCCGTAATGATCGAGCAGGCGTTGGTGAACGCGGAGGGCGCGGCGGGAGAGCGGGGAGG
>CAYYCF010000136.1:0-4292 GCA_964470235.1 uncultured Anaerolineales bacterium
AGTCGCTACTACTGCTGCTACTCCGTATATTGCCGGAATCGCGGCGGCTCTGCTCATGGTGGTGCTGGGCAACCTGGGCGAATTGCAGGTGATCTCGAAAGCTTTGATGCGCGCCGCAGGCGACGTTCAGCCGTTTTTATCGCTCCCGGTCTTTGGCGACGTTCAGCGGATGGCGCTGGGCCTGTGGCGGATTTACGTCGAAGGCCGCACTGTTCCCATCGGCACGGGCGAATGGTATTGGAACGCGACCCGGGTGATCCCCGATTCGCAGACAGTCCCTATCACCGAATTTCCGTTCTTCACATTTCTGTACGCTGATCTGCATGCGCACATGATCGTGCTGTCCACGGCGATGATCGCATTGGGGTGGTGTGTGTCGGTCGTGTTGGGGGCCGGGCGCGCCAGGGCGCGGAAGGCCGCGCCCGTGCTGGCGTGGATCGTCGGCGGGCTGGCGTTCGGCGCCATTCAGCCGTCAAATCTTTCCGATTATCAAACGTATTGGATGCTCGGAGGCGTTGCCATCCTGTATGCCGAGTATCGCAAACACGAAAAGATCGATCTGCCGTATTTGATCGCCGTCGGCTGGCGGTGCGCGCTGTTGATTGGACTCGCGATTACGCTATTCTGGCCTTATACGCACTGGCGCGGCGAAGGCTACGGCTCGGCAGAGATATGGCACGGGGACAAGACTCCGCTTGGCTCGTATTTCACGATTCACGGTCTCTTCCTTTTCATCATTGTCGCGTTCTTGTTGGCCGAAACCCGGCGCTGGATGCAAAGGACGACGGTGGCCGAGGCAAAAGAATGGATCGGGATCGGGTTGATCGGCGCGGCGGCCTTATTCGCGGTGGCGGCCGGCGCGGCGGTGTTCGGCTACCCCATCGCTATCGTCGTCTTGCCGTTGATCGCCTGGACAGGATTGTTGATGATCCGCCGCGACGCGGAACCGGACAGGCGGGCCGCGTTGGGGTTGATCGGCTTGGGACTGTTGCTCACGTTCGTCGTGGAAGTCCTGGTGGCTAAAGGCGACATTGGCCGCATGAATACGGTGTTCAAGTTTTACTTGCAGGTGTGGACGTTCTTTAGCGTGGCCGGCGGGGCGGCGGTGGCCTGGGTTTGGGCGCAGATGGAAGAATGGCATCCGATTAACCGCAGTGTGTGGCGGTTTGCGTTCGGGCTGTTGGTGGTTGGCGCGGCGTCGTACACGTTGATGGCGACGACGGCGAAGGTGCGCGACCGGATGGCGCCCGACGCGCCGCGCACATTGGACGGCATGACGTACATGCGCTATGCGACGTATGCCGATCAGGGGCAGGACATCAATCTCAAATGGGATTACGACGCGATCCGCTGGATGCAGGAGAATATCGCCGGTTCGCCGGTGATCGTGGAAGTGAATGCAGTCGAGTATCACTGGGGATCGCGTTACACTATTTACACCGGACTGCCGGGCGTGGTGGGCTGGAACTGGCACCAGCGGCAGCAGCGCGTGGTCGTGCCGTCAACGTTGGTGACGGATCGGGTGGAGGCCATTGACCGTTTTTACGCCGGGGTGGATGAAAAGGCGGCCTTAGATTTCCTTAATAAATATGACGTAAGCTATATCGTCGTGGGCGGCTACGAGCGCGCGTATTATCCTGGCCTCTCGCTGGCGAAGTTTGAAACGATGGCGGGGGAAGGGTTGCTGCAGGTGGCGTATCAGAACGAGGGGACGGTAATTTATCAAGTTCCTTGAGTTCCCGCAGTTCCTTTTTTCAGGAACTCAGGGAACTCAAGGAAATCTATTAGATGTCAGACGTTTTGAATTTTCTTCTCTGGTGGTTGATCGTCTCTCTCTTCGGCCTCGCCGCCTGGCCGATCTTGTTCCGCGTGTTTCGCTTTTTGCCCGATCGCGGATACAGCCTGGCGAAGGCGGGCGGACTGCTGGCCGTCGGCTACGTGGGCTGGCTGCTCGGCAATTTTAGGGTCGTTCAAGTCAGCGCCGGCGGCGTGACGGCATCGCTGATGATGGTCGGCGCGGTGTCGGCGGTGGTTTTGCGCGGCGGGACTCTGAATGAATTGCGCCAGTGGTGGGCGGAAAACAAATGGACGTTGGTTGCCGTCGAAGTATTGTTCGTCGCCGCCTTCGGCTTTTGGGCGTACGTGCGCGCGCTGAATCCCAACATCACTTTTACCGAGAAGCCGATGGAATTCGCGTTTCTCAATTCGGTGCTGCGGACAGGCTCACAGCCGCCCGGCGATCCCTGGCTGTCGGGCTATGCGATCAGTTATTACCACTTCGGTTACGTGATCATGGCAATGTTGATCGCGTTGTCCGGCGTCCTGCCGAGTGTGGGATTCAATCTGGGGATCGCGTTGTTGTTCGCGCTTACGGCGGTCGGGGCTTACGGTATTGTCTTCAATTTGATAGCGGCGGTGGGCAAATCCCAAATCCCAAATTCCAAACCCCAAATCATCGCGCCGGTGCTGGGGCCGTTGTTTGTGATGCTGGGCAATCTCAACGGATTCTTTGAGGTCATGCACAAGCGCGGATTGTTCAGCCCGTCGTTCTGGGCCTGGCTGGATATCAAGTGGACAAATGAAGCGCCCGCGCCGTCCGCCGCTTGGATGCCGGATCGCTTTTTGTGGTGGTGGCAAGCGTCGCGGGTGATTCACGATCGGGGGCTCACGGGCGCGGAAGTGGAAGTGATAGACGAGTTTCCGTTCTTTTCGTTTTTGCTCGGCGACCTGCACCCGCACGTGTTGGCCCTGCCGTTTGTGTTTTTGGCAATAGCGTTTGCGTTGAATTTGTTTCTTAGTCAGACCTGTGGGGTCTCCGAGACCCCACAGGTCTCGCGGCGTTGGCTTCCGTTGGCCTGGCCGGATTTGCTGGCGGGCGGGATCGTACTTGGCGGGTTGTCCTTCTTGAATACGTGGGATTTTCCCATTTACGTTTTCGTGGCAGTGGCGGCCTACGCGGTGCGGCGCGGTCTCCGCGAGGGATGGATGGCGGACGTGTGGCGCGCGGCCGCGACGCTCGGCGCGGAGTTCGTCGCGTTGGGCGTGATCTTGTATCTGCCGTTCTACATCGGCTTCCGCTCGCAGTTGGGCGGCATTTTGCCCAACGTGATCTTCGGCAGCCAACTACAGCAGTTCGCCGTGATGTTCGGGCCGTCGCTGTTTGTGATTTCGATATGGCTCGGATGGCTGGGCTTCAAGCGGCGACGCGAGGCCGATTGGCGAAAAGGATTTACGTTTGCGTTCACCATTTTGTTGGGGCTGATTGTGATGTGCGCGGGCATGGCGGCGACGATCATCGTCATTCAACGCCCGGAGGCGCAAGCGGCCGCTGCCAATTTGCTCGGCGATGTTGATTGGCGATCGGCCCTGCCGCGGATTCTGCAAATGCGCGCGGCGCGGTCAGGCGTGCCGATCTTGTTGACGCTGTTGATCGGCGTCGCGGCGGCGTGGGTGTTGGGGTTTCAAAACTCCAGCGGCCTGAGCGGAGCGGCGGGGTATTCCCGCCGCGAAGTCGAAGGGCGCGGTGTGCCGCAAGTATCGCCGCATCCTTCGACTTCGGGCGGAGCATCGCTCCGCCCTGCGCTCAGGACGCTGTCGTCAAACGACGTTGTGGCATTTGCAATCGTGTTGATTATGACCGGCGCGCTGCTCACGTTGGGGCCGGAGTTTGTGTATCTGCGCGATCTGTTCGGAACGCGGATGAATACGGTGTTCAAGTTTTATTATCAAGCGTGGGTGGTGTGGTCACTGGCCGCCGCGTTTGGGACGTGGATGATCTTCCGCGAAGCGAAGACGTGGAGTAAGGCGGCCTTCGGCGTGTGGGTGGCCGTTGTGGTGGCCATGGGGCTGATCTACCCCGTGTTGGCGACAACGACGGTGACAGAAAATTGGAAAGGGACGACGATTGCGCCGAATGAGCAGAGATACGCAACGCTCGATGGCATGGCGTACATGGGTTATACGCGCGCGGCGGATTACGCGGCGATCAAATGGATCAATGCGCGCATCAAAGGCCGGCCGGTGATGGCCGAAGGCGTCGGCGGAAGTTACACCGAGTTCGCTCGCATCTCGGCGCACACGGGACTGCCGACCGTCTTGGGCTGGCCATGGCATGAAGCACAGTGGCGCGGCAGCAGTGAACTGTATGCCGGGCGCGAGGAAGACATCCGCACGTTGTACACGGCGCGGACGTGGACGGAAGTTCTGCCGATTCTAGACAAATACAACATTCAATACGTGTACGTCGGCCCGATGGAGACTAGCGAATACGGGCAGGCGGGCATGGCGAAGTT
>CAYYCF010000136.1:4392-6649 GCA_964470235.1 uncultured Anaerolineales bacterium
TGTACGTCGGCCCGATGGAGACTAGCGAATACGGGCAGGCGGGCATGGCGAAGTTCGAAGGGCAGATGACGGTGGTGTATCAGAGGGATGGGGTGGTGATATACGAACGATGAGAAAATCCCAAATCCCAAAACCCAAATCCCAAATTCATTTGACGCGTGACGCGTGACGCGTGATGCGTGACAAGTGACAAGCGATATGCGATATGCGACAAGTGGAAAATGACTACTGAACAATCAACCATCAGCGATAAGCCAGCGGCGATACGCGATACGCGATCTGCTATCAGCGTTGAAATGGGACTTTACGTTTTAATTGGCGCGGTGGCGGTTGCCTTGCGTCTGTTCCATCTCGGTTCAGCGCCGCTCTCAAGCGCAGAGGCGCGGGAAGCGTTGGCCGTTTGGCGTTTCGTGATGGGGCAGGGCGCGCCGATTCAACCCGTGAGTCCGGCGTGGTTCACACTGACCTCGGCGGTCTTTACGCTGTTCGGCGCGAGCGAATTTTGGGCGCGGTTCTGGCCTGCGGTGGCCGGCGCGGCGTTGATTTTCTTTCCGCTGACATTCCGGCGCGAGTTGGGGCGGGCGGCGGCGTTAATTGCCTGCGCGCTGTTGGCGATCTCGCCGGTGATGATGGCGGCGTCGCGCGCGGCAGATGGGACGATGTTGGCGGCGGTTGGCGTATGGCTGATGGCTTATGGCGTATCGCGGAAGGCAGGAGGCAGTGGGCAGGAGGCAGTGGGCAGGGGCCAGCGATTCGTGATCATTGTCGGGGTCGGGTTAGGGCTGGGATTGGCGGCCGGGCCGCGATTCGTCGCCGGGGTTTTGGCGGTGGCGTTGATGGTGATCATGAGCCTGCTCACGCGCCCGACCCTCTTCGGCCAGCTTCGCATTGCCCTGGCGCGCACGAGGCAGAACATCGGTCCGTTGTTGCTGACCTCGGCTATTTCGTTTGTGTTGTTCCTGTCGGCGGCGTTGATGAGCGGCGGGGGGCTGAGCGCGGCCGGCGATGCCCTGCCGCGCTGGATCAACGGGTGGCGGCTCACGGCAGACACGCGGGCGCCCTGGCTCGTGCCGCAGATGTTGTTGGCCTACGAACCGCTGGGGCTGATGCTGGGGATCGTCGGACTGTACTCGGCGTTCGTGTCGCGGCATTGGCGCACATTCGTGGCGCGCTTGCAAGGGGACGACCGGCCATTTGATTTCGATCCGCTCAAGACAGTGAAACAGCTACTCGGGGCGGCGTTGGTCGGCGGATTGTTGTACAGCATTGCTTACACCGGACGAGAAGCGGGCGACGCGGTGTGGGCCGTCATTCCGTTGGCAATGCTGGCCGGAGTTGCGCTGGCGCAGGTTTTCTCCTCCGGCGTTGAAATGTTGGAGGGGGATTTGGAAACTGCCGCCGCACAAACGGGCGTGCTGTTTGTGATCTTGATCTTTGCATATTTCAACCTGGCCGCATTTGCGCGCTCGACGAGTCTGATCGCGGTAGCCTCGCCGTACCCGATCAGTTTGTTGTTAGCCATTGGCGTGATTGCGTTAGGCGCGCTGGTGACGGTGCTGTTCGCCGCCGGATGGAGCAAAGCGGCCGCGGTGCGCGGCGCGATCATCGCGGTTGGCGCGGTGATGTTGATCGGCGCGTTAGGCGCGGGATGGAAGCTGACGCAGACGCGCGCCGACGACCCGCGCGAATTGTGGACGCCCGCGCCGACGACAAGCAACCTGCGCTTGATGATACAGACGATTGAAGACGTTTCGGATCGATATGTGGGAAACAAGCACGAGGCCGAGATTGTGGTGTTGAACGATCCGGCGCGCGACGACGCCGAAGGAGTATTGGGTTGGGAATTGCGGGACTTCACGAAGGTTGAGTTTGTCGACGCGCTGTCTCCGGCGGTGAACGCCCCGATTGTGATCGCCGACGAAAGCGTGTCCGATCCTAAATTGGGTTCGGATTACGTCGGCGAGAAGTTCGCGGTGTTTGCCCGCCAGGCCGACGAGCCTTTGACTTTGGATAGCGCGGCGAATTGGTGGCTGTTCCGCGCCGGAGCGGTGGAGTATAGCCGGAAGGTGGTGTGGGTGAGGGGACGTGTTGAGGAACGATGAATGATGAATGCGGAATGCGGAATGAAGAAAACCCAATACACAATACGCGATACCTAATACGCAATAGTGGGGCCGCTCACTTCAATATATGGGCTTTGTTATGTCTCAGGCAGCAGGGTTAGCAGATACGAAATACGTCACTAGCCAATATCAGA
>CAYYCF010000137.1:0-4078 GCA_964470235.1 uncultured Anaerolineales bacterium
AGCGCTCGAAGCGTGCCTCACGGCGGGCAAGTTGGTGGAGTTGGCAAAGGTGGCAGCGGAATAATTACTTGTTCCACAACGCCCGCAACACTCGCCGGTGCTTTTCCGAAAACGGCGCGCGCAACGTCGATCCCATGAGGGCTAACGCCCGATGGATTTTGGCAGTGCGCGCGCCGTAGTTCTTTTCTATGACGCGCAATTCGGATAGTGTGACTCGCGCCAATCGATCCGCGCCGAAGGACGCGGCGGCGGCGTTGCCGTGATGGACAACTTGCGACTGTGGCACGTAAAGCACGTCCCACGCCGCTTTTTGCGCCCGGTAACAAAAATCCCAATCTTCTCCGTAAAGAAAAATTGACTCGTCGAACCCGCCGATCTGATCGAAGCACTCGCGGCGGATGAGGAGGGCCGCGCCGAGAAGCCAGTGAACTTTTGATTCCTCCTCACCCCCAGCCCCTCTCCCTATGGGAGAGGGGAGCCGCGCCGCAATCGTTTCGGCGAAGAGGAAATGACGCAGAACCGCGCGCCAAACGGCCGGGTTGGGAAAGTCTGAGCGTTGGCGGCCTCCACTGGCCGAGAGGTGTGCAGGGCCGATAATGCCGGCGCGCGGGTTCGCGTCGGCGGCGGCGAGGAGGGGTGGCAATGTGTTCGGGAGCAGTTCGACGTCGGGGTTGAGCAAAAAGGTCCACGCCGTGCCCGCCGCCGTTATCCCCCTATTCGCCGCCGCGCCAAAACCAAGATTCTCTTTGTTGCGAATAGTCGCCAGGTCGGCCGAGCCATCGGTAGAGGCGTTGTCAACGACGATGACGGGATGATCGCGCAGTGTGGTGAGACAACGCTCAAGATGGGCGCGGGTATTGTAGCTGACGATGACGAAGGTGATCACGTATTAGAGCAAATTCCGAATCGATTTACGGCTCGCGCCGCAGTTGCACTGCGGGCGCGGCGGCAGTCCAACTGCCGCCGAAACGTATATCAAAAAGGAAACCGGCATAGCAGGAGCGCGTCGCAAGCGCGATGGCCGCGGATGCAACCCGCTCCCACGCAATTCGCAACTGCTTACGGGGAAGCGCCCTGAACGAAGCGGCAGCGCCTTTCTGCCGCGTAGTTGAAGGACGCGGCTGTGTGGCCTGAACTGCACCCTTCAACTACGACCCGCAAAGAGCGCGGGTCTTCGTTCAGGGTGCCTGTAGGCTGAGCAGTTGTCAAAATTCAAGTTCGCGCCGACCCCACGACTCTTTTGTCGGCGGGGGTGAGGCGCGCGCGGAAAAGTTTGTATTCGCGCACGGCGGCGATGGCGGCGTACACCAGCCAGTTGAACGGCGCCGGATAGCGCGCCGCGAAATGTTTGCGGTGAAAGAGGGTCATGGCGTCGTAGAAGGCGCGGATCATGCGCTCGGGTTGTTTGCGCGTTGACGTGCCTTTGAGGTGCTTGACGATCACTTCCGGCCAATAGACGACGCGGTAGCCAAGCTTTTTGAGGCGCAGGTTGAGGTCCAGGTCTTCGCCGTACATGAAGAAGCTCTCGTCCATCAGCCCCGATTTTTGCAAGGCTTCGCCGCGCACGGTCATGCACGCGCCGACCACCGAGTCCACGTCGGCAGTTTGATCTTCACGCAGGAAGGTCATGTTGTAACGGGCGAAGATCGGGCTTTGGGGAAAGAGTTTGGCCAGGCCGAAGATGTGAAAGAACGAAGTGGCCGGGTTCGGTTCGCCGCGCCGGCACGCCAGATCGAGCGAGCCGTCCGCCAGGACGAGCCGCGGGCCCAGCACGCCGATGTCGGTGTGCGCGTCCATGAAGTCAATCATGTTGCGAAGCGCATCGGGCGGCGTTTCGGTGTCGGGGTTGAGGAGCATGGCGTAACGGAAGTGCGGCGCGTCGGGGAAGCCGGCCGCTTTGAGGCCGAGGTTGTTGCCGAAGGAATAGCCGCCGTTTACCTCGGAGCGGATCACTTCGCACCACGAAAATTCTTTCCGCACGAAGTCTTCGGTGCCGTCGTCGCCGCCGTTGTCCACCACGTAGGCCGCGCCGCTCACTTTTTCCAGCGCGGCTTTCAGCGTTGTGAGGCAGGCGGGGAGGAATTCTTTGGAGTTGTGGGAGACGATGACTATCGCCACATCTTGCATAGCGTGATTTCCGACCGCAACCAAAATCTCACCGCGAAGACGCCAAGGGCGCAAAGTTTTTATTCCACATTCTTCAGCCTTAGCGTTCTTCGCGCCTTCGCGGTGAAAAAACCTTCGCGGTCAGCGTAGTTTTCTAGGGATAATTCCACAAGGAATGCTGCGCTAACTCTTGAGTATCTCCCAGTAGCTCCACAGCCGCGCCGTCAGTTTTTCGTAAGTTATTTTTCCCGTGAGCCAGCCTTTGGCCGTCCGCGCCGTCCAATAAAGCAAGCCGACGGCGGTGATGCCTTTGAGCGCCGCGTATTTTACCGGGCCGTAATTTTTTCGGTAAAAATACGACTGGCTTCTGTAAAATTGCGCCGACGATTTTTCGGGATTCTTGGACGTGCTGTGCGCGCCCAGGTGAGTGATGACGGCGTCGGGTGTGTAGAGCAATTTCCATCCGGCGCGGCGGGCGCGGTAACACCAGTCGGTCTCCTCAAAATAGATTCCGAACCTTTCATCCATGTCCGGTAATTGGTCGTACAGTTCGCGGCGGAAGAGGAGCGTTGCGCCCAGGATGTGTTCGGCTTCGCGGACGCGCGTATAGTCTTCCGGCAAGTAACGGCCATTCAACGGCGAGTCCAGCGGCACGAGTTTCTCGAAAAACCCGAAGAAGGCTTGCTTGAGATCGGGGAAGTGAAAAGTGTTGTGTTGAAGCGAGCCGTCGGGGTTGAGGACGCGGGGCGCGATCATCCCGGCCTCGGGGTGCGCGTCGGCGAACTCAACTAATTTCCTCAGCGCGCCGGGATGCACGACGGTGTCCGGGTTGAGCATGAAGATGAGCGGGGCAGTCGCTTGTTTGAAACCGTAATTGTTTCCGCCTGCGAACAGCAAGTTGCCGTGACCGGAAAAGAGGCGGACCCACGGAAATTCGCGTTGGATGATCTCGACCGTGCTATCGGTGGAGCCGTTATCCACGACGATAGTTTCGATGGCGGACGATGGACGATGGATGACAGGGGATGGGCGTTCGTCCGTCGTCTGCCGTTCGTCGTCGTTTTGGCTATCCCAACCGGCCGGAATCGACGCGAGGCAGTCGCTAATAACTTCGGCGGAGTTGTAGGTGACGATGACGATGGAGAATTTCACTTGAAGAATTGCGCGATCCACCCAATCGAGTACGCTCCGGCGTAGGCGACGATCCACATTTTGATCAGCTTGCCGATTAACGTCGCTGCCAGGAATTTGGGTATCGGCATCTTTAGCACACCGGCGGCCATGCCCGCCAGATCGAAGATCGGGAGCGGCTGGATCGCTAAGAGGAGAATAGTGATCATGCCATAGCGCCGCGTCCAATCGAAGAGCCGTTCGTAGAGTTTAGCCTTCTCGACTATGGCTTGACCGGAGAAGCCCGCGCCGTAACCGGACAGTTCGCCGAGGGTCGCGCCCGCGCCGGCAAAGGCGCCGATCCAGAGTGGATTGAACACCCGCGCTCCGCCAGAGGTGGTCAGCGTGGACATGCCAAACACGATAGCCAATGCCGGGGCCGGCAGCACGATGGTGGCGCTGCCGATGACGTTGATTACAAAGATGCCGGGGTAGCCGTAGCGTTGAAGAGTCTCCACCCGGTCGCGGATGAAATAGACGAAGACCGTGATGCCAATAACGGCCAACAATACGAGCACGCGGGCGAAGTTGAGCTTCCAGTTGGCAGGTAGTTTTGAGATCAAGTTCTTTATCACGAATAACGCGAATTGACGAATAGCGCGAATGATCAGTACGTATTCGCGTCATTCGCTCACGCAGTCCCCGTAGCGTAGCGGAGTGGGATTCGTGTTATTCGTGATTGCATGTTTCCGGCTATTTATTGATCTTATTAATCAACGTCTGCACCGTCGCTTTGTCCTCGGCATTCACTGCGGCGGCCAGCGCCTTTTGCGCGGCGTCAACGGCGGTGGCCTTATCGCCA
>CAYYCF010000137.1:4178-6590 GCA_964470235.1 uncultured Anaerolineales bacterium
TGGTCTTCAAGCGGCGCGAGTTTGATCGCCTGATCGTACAGCGGGATCACCACGTCCCATTCGGCGCGGCGGTCCAACGGCTCGGCCACTTTGTACACCATGTTGGCGCGGATGATCAACACGTTCGTAAAATATCCGGCGGAGAGCACGGCGGCGAAAACGACTCCGGCCGCCAGCCGGTTTCCGCGCCCGCCGGAAAAGGCGGTCGGCCATTCGGGGATCAGCGCCAGCGCGATCAACGCCATCATCGCCAGCACCCACAGGTTGAAGCCGGTGTACAAATTGCTCAACGATCTCACAATGCGAAGCAGTTCGTTCAAATCCTGCGCTTGATGCCCGGCCAGCGCGCCCAGCGCCGCGAAGTGAATCAACGCAAAGATCAACCACACTCCGGCGGAGACGGCGAGCGCCATCCCAAATGCGCGGGCGCTTTTGCTCAACAACGCGGCGGCGGCGAGCCAAACCGTGATGAACAACAACAAAATTCCGAAACTCGTCGCGCCGCTCGTGCCGTATAACTTCGTCATTGACGACGCGAGCATTTCAACTATTGAAGTTGTGCGCGTCGCATCGGCTAGAGTGTCGTAACCCATCGTGATCAAAACAAGACCGGCGATCAATGCTGGAAGAAGTTGCCCGAACCGATTCCTGTCGGGCGCTTTCTCCGTTTTGCGACCCTTTTGCGCCTTGCGCGCCGGAGCGCCGGGCTTGGCGGCCTCCGTTACTGAAGCCGACTCTGCCTCCTGCCGCGGCATGGCCCAACCCACAGCCATCAGCATGCCGGCGTAGGCCCAGAAGTGCAGCCGCGTTGAAGCGATGGCGATGCCAAAATGAATCTCAGCGAAATGGGCGACGATGGCGGCCAGCAGTGTCGCCAGAACGACCGCCCGCCATGTGCGCTTGGCGCCATCGCCGACGGCGGGCGCGCGCGTGAGCGCAACGGTTGCGATGAAGATCATCAGGCCGAGCAAGATTCCGACGGGCAAGCCCACGCCGAAATACTCGGGGCCTTTCCAGATCACCAACGCCATTGCGCCGACTGCGCCGCCGCCGGCGTAGGCGCCGACGTACAGCCATTTGTCTTCCGGCGCGATGATCCCCATCCATTTCAGTCCGTAATAAATGACGGCGGCGAACAGCGCCAGATAGGCCAACAAACCGATCACGCCCGTCGTCGCCAACGCGTCGAACGTTTCGTTGTGCGAGCGATCCGGGCTGGCCGTGCGCTTCTCGTAGTGCGCGATCTCCGGTGAATAGAAACGATTGTACGCCACGACCATCGACTCCGGCCCGTAGCCGATGATCGGGCGGAGAAAGTTGAGCGAGTCCGGTTTGCCGTCCGGGTACAGAATCGGGTCGTGCGGCAGAACCATCTTCACCGCGCCCTGCCAGATCAATACCCGCACTTTGCTCGTGCCGTCTTGCACTTCAAACACGCGCCCCAGCCGCCCGAGCGTTTTCGTGTTTCGCAGCGGTTCCAGCGGCCCATTTGGAATGTTGAGCGTGATCAAAAACGCGGCCATCAAGCAGGCCCCGCCCAGGATCGCCAGCGTCAACCAGCGTTTCTTGAAAGTCAGAGAGAGTAAGAGCGCCCAGAAGAAAATTCCGACCAGCAGCCCCAGCCACGGCCCGCGGCTGCCGCTGAACCACAACGCCAGCAACTGCATCGCGCCGATGAAAACGTACACCGCCGCCAGGACGACGCGATAGTATTCCTCCGCGGAAGCTATGCCAACCGCGAAGATTCTTGAACCGCGAAGGCGCGAAGGACGCCAAGATTGAAGGAAATGGAAGAGAAAACTTTGCGCCCTTTGCGTCTTCGCGGTGAGATTCGGGTTGCGGCTGGAAGCCGCGCTATGCGGAAGATTGCCAGATGTGCCCAAGATCGCGCGGAACGATTCCAATACCCGCATGCCCGTGAGCGGAATGGCCATGATCAAATACGCGCCGATGAAAATGGCGTTGCCCAGCGTAGACGTGACGCGCTCGGTGGTGTCCTCGCCCCACGGCAGCGGATCGATCTGCAATTTCTGCATCACGCCGTACAGGCTCACTGGCAGGCTGGTGAGGATAATTACGGTGATCAGCCGCTCAACCTGTTCCTTACGGCGCATGTGGGCGGCAACGGCGGCGAAGATCACCACATAGGATAAAAACGTATACAACCCTTGCAAGCGCGGGTATGAACCCCAGACGCTCACACGCGGTGTGATGGAGAACAACGTCGAAATCAAATACGCGCTGACTAAAATCGCGACGGGCAAAACGAGCGGAACGCCCCGGACGGACGGCGGGCCGCCTTCCCTCAACTTCACGCTCCACGCCGCCGCCATCACCAGCGCAATCGAGCGCACCAGCGCGATCTTGTCCGGCTCGAACACGCGGCTGGAATACGTGTTGAAGAACAGCGGC
>CAYYCF010000138.1:0-3436 GCA_964470235.1 uncultured Anaerolineales bacterium
AAAGTGAGCCGCGAGAGCGCGTCGAGAGATTATGGAGTTGAAATCACGGATGAGATGTTGGAAGCGGGATGATCGAGCGCGACAATGAATCGCTGGCTGGCTCCACTGATCGCATTGATGCTGGCCGCATTGGCGTGCGGCGCAACGGCCACGCCTTCTGCAAGCCTGCCGCCTCCGTCACTCACGCTCGTTTCGCCCACGAGCGATTCAACCGCTGAGTCACCGCCCTTCGATTCAGATCGCGCACTCACCATCGCTGTTGAATACGGGATTCTGGGCGTGGCCGAAGACTACGCCGCCACGGGCGTCAGGTACGCCAAACTGCAGGATGCTTTCGTCATATGGGGCAATGTGGAGCCGGAGCCGGGCCAATACACCTGGGGGCCGCTCGACGCGCTGGTTCTGGAATATCAGTCCGCCGGATTCACCGGCCTGCAAATGGACCTTACGGCTCTATCGCCGTGGGCCTCTTCGAGTCCCCCTCAACTGAGTAACCAGGGGGATACATTCCCCAAAGAAGAGTCTCTCGACGACTACCAGGCCTACGTGACTCGAGTCGTCGAGCGCTACGACGGAGACGGCACGGACGATATGCCTGGGCTGCTCTATCCCGTGCACGATTACGGCATCGAGCGCGAGTTCACCGGGTATTGGCCCGGCAGCGCCGAGGAATACGTGCGCCTGCTGCGTGTCGCCTACCTGGCCATCCACGCCGGCGACCCGGAGGCCCAGGTGCTGTTGGTGGCGTTGCTGCTGGCCGACGTGTTTGACGGCAACCCGGACCGCGCCGAAGTCGAGCGCCGCTTCGCCGAGACGCCCAACTTCCGAAAGAGCCTGGCCGACACGCAGACGATTCTGGCCGCCTGCGACGCCTACGACATCGTGGACTTTCACAGCCTGGCCGATTACACCGAAATCCCCCCAACCACCGGGTGGATTCGGGAGCAATTATCCGCCAACGGTTGCGGCGAGCGGCCCATCTGGATCGGGGATGCCTTCCCCATGTCCGCGCTGATTGGTTTCGGCGGTTTCGTGCCGCCGATTCCCTTCGCGCCGACCACGCTCGCCACACGCGATCAGGTCGTCGAGGCTCTGAAAGCAGTCGCCGATCCGGCGAGCGCTGATCACGACGCCGCCGGAGCGTGGCTGCGGGCAGAAATCGCGCGCGGGCTGGTCAAGAAAATCATCGTCTCTGCCGCAGAGGGACTGCGCGGCATCAACGTCGGCAACCTGGAAGACTGGAAGATCGGCCTGCCCGCGGTGGACAAAACCACCGTGCCGATGCTCGGGGCTTCGATGTTCATGGGATTGATGGACACGACCGTCACGGCGCAAATGCCCGGCGGGAAACTGCCGTTCAACGGCCACGAATGGGCCAAAGCCAGAAAAGCCGGAGATCCGCGCCCGGCGTTCTACGCGATTCAATTGGCCGCCGACAAGATCGAGGGCTATTCGTCTGTCCAGCAACTCGATCTCGGCCCTGGCTTGTGGGCCTATCGCTTCGAGCGGTCATCGGGGCCGCTGTGGGTGATGTGGTACGAGGACGGCGCGATCCATCTTCCCGGTGAGAGCGCACCCTCGATCACCGCGCAGTTGTCGGTCGGCGCGGACAGCGCCGTCGTCACACGCACGCCGACCGAGTTGGGGCAGACGGAGCCGGCGGCGAATACGATCTCGACCGATGTCGGCATGTTGATCCTCAATCTGGATTCGACGCCCGTATTCGTCGAAGCGAACAACAGATAATGGAATCTCCCTTGCCCTTCAAATTCTCCACCCCGATCAAAGTGCGCTTCAACGAAACCGATCTGCAGGGCCACGTCAACTTCGGGCAATATCTGTTTTACTTCGACGTGGGCGCGACGGAATACATGGAAACCATCGGCTACGATTACGGCCGGATGCTGGCCGAGGGTATTGACCTGCTCTACGCCGAGTCGCACTGCAACTATCATTCTCCGGCGAAGTGGCCCGAGGTGCTGCGCGTGCATACCCGCATCGGCCTGATGGGGCGGCGCAGTATCCGTTACGAGTTTGACATCCGCGCCGAACAGGATGGACGACAGGTGGCAACCGGGCATGTGGTGGCGATTGCGGCAGAGCGGGGGACTTGGGCCGAGCGCGAAGTGCCGGAAGGTTTGCGGCGGGCAGTAGAAAAATTTGAAGGAGTAAACATGTAAACAAGTACACAGGTAAACAGGTGAAGACCTGTCTACTTGTCTACTTTGTATACCTGTATACCTTACATGATTACATCGGACGTTGTCATCATCGGTGGCGGGATCATGGGAACAAGCACGGCCTTCCGTTTGGCCGAGCGCGGGCTGAAGGTGACGCTGGTGGAAAAGAGTTATCTGGCGAGTGGCACAACCGGCAAATCGTCGGCCATTGTGCGCCAGCATTATTCAAATGAAATCACGGCTCGCATGGCGTTGTACTCACTGCGCATCTTTCAAAATTTCGCCGATATCGTGGGCGGCGACTGTGATTTCAGGCCGGTAGGTTTTGTGGCGCTGGCTGAGGCGAAAGATCGCGAAGGTCTCCGGGCTAACGTAGCGCTTCAACAAAGCGTCGGCATCAATACGCGCTTGCTGTCGCCGGAAGAACTGCGTGAGATTGCGCCGGGGATCGCCGATGTTGATTCGGTGGCGGCGGCCTATGAGCCGGAGGGCGGGTACGCCGATGCGTCGGCGACGACGAACGCGTTCGGCGAAGCGGCTCGGCGGCTCGGCGCGATCATACTGCAAGAGACGGAAGTGATTGGCATTAAACTGGAAAGCGGCCGCGTTCAAAGCGTCGTCACTCATCGCGGAGAAATATCTGCTCGGGCAGTGGTGAATACGGCTGGGCCGTGGGGCGCTCGTCTCGCGCGTATGGCTGGAATCGATCTACCCATTCAACCGTGCCGCGTACAAGTGTCGTTGTTCACTCCCCCGCCGGACGGTTCGCTTGCGCCGCACGTCTTCGCCGATTTTCCCAACGTTACTTACTTCCGCCCCGAGACCGGCGGCATGACGCTCATCGGTTCGCTGGATCCCTCCGAAGCGAATCACCGCGCCGACCCCGATGCCTACAACGAGCGAATAGACTTTGAGTTTGTGGTTGATATGGGAACGCGACTTGCCAGACGGTATCCGTGCATGGAACGGGGCGACAGCAGAGGCGGCTATGCGGCGATTTACGACGTCACTCCAGATTGGCATCCGGTGATTGACGAGCCATTGCCTGGGAGCGGCTTCTTCGTGGCCGCCGGGCACAGCGGCCACGGATTCAAACTAAGTCCGGCCGTCGGCGTGATGGTCGCCGATCTCGTCACCGGCCAAACCACCGCCGGACTCGATCCCTCGCCGTTTCGCCTGGCGCGCTACGCCGAGAACAAACCGGTGCGTGGGCGATACGAGTACAGCATCGCAGGGTGAACACTATTCGGCTTTTT
>CAYYCF010000138.1:3536-5112 GCA_964470235.1 uncultured Anaerolineales bacterium
GGAGGTGGCCTGTGACGACAGCAGAGCGCCATTCGAAATTGTTTTTGGACGAAGTGATCGACGCAACGCCGGGCGGCGATTCGCTGCGGACGTGCCTGCAATGCGGCACGTGCGGCGGGTCGTGTCCTTCTAGCGCGGACATGGAATATACGCCGCGCAAGTTGTTTGCCATGATCGCCGCCGGCATGCGCGATGACGTTTTGCAGAGCAACTCATTCTGGTATTGCGTCAGTTGCTATTACTGCATGGTGCGTTGTCCGCAGGAAATTCACATTACCGACGTAATGTACTCGCTTAAGCGCATGGCCATCCGCGAGGGCTACACCGATCACGACGCGGCGCCCGACTTCTCGCAGACGTTTGTCGGCTACATTGAGCATTACGGCCGGAGTTTCGAGTTTGGCCTGGCAACACGCTACCACTTGACGCATTCTCCGCTGCGCAAAGTGGGCATGGGATCGCTGGCGCTGGATATGATCGCCCGCGACCGGCTGGCGTTGACGCCCAAACACATCAAAGACCTGGCCGGCCTGCAAGCGATTCTTGCCAAAGCGAAGGCCCTTGCCGGCGAGGCCGAGTTGAGAGGAGGCACGAAACTATTATGAACTACGGCTATTACCCAGGCTGTTCTTTGGAACGAAACGCCGCCTCGTATGACGTGTCGGCCAGAGCGGTGGCGCAGCATCTCGGCTTTGGGTTGGACGAGCTGGATGATTGGAATTGCTGCGGCGCCGTCGAATACATCGCCATCAACAAACTGGCGGCTTATGCCTTAGTGGCTCGCAATTTGGCGCTGGCGCAAAAGCAACTGCACGACGGGCACAACGGCTACAGGGCGAGCGATGGCCGCGCCCAACTGGTCGCGCCGTGCAGCGCGTGTTTCCTCAACCTGCGCAAAACCGATGCCTATATGAAGGAAAACGACACCCTGCGGGAGGCCACCAACGAGTCGCTGGCCGCCGGCGGCCTGCATTACGACCCAGGCACGGTATTCGTGCGCCATTTGCTCGATGTGATCGTGAATGACGTCGGCCTGGACGAAGTGAAGCATCGAGTCGTGAAACCATTGTCGGGTTTGCGCGTTGCGCCGTATTACGGATGCTTACTCGCCCGCCCGCGCATTGGCGGCGAATTGTCCAACGCCGAGTATCCGACCGAACTGGACGAACTGATGAAAGCCATCGGCGCGGAGGTGGTGGACTTTCCGTTGAAGTCGCACTGCTGTGGCGGCCACATGACGCAGATTTCGGCGGAGGTGGCTTACGAACTGCTTCGCCAGCTTCTGCAAAATGCCACCGATTATCACGCCGACGTGATCGTCACCGTCTGCCCCATGTGCCAACTGAATCTGGATGCGTACCAGTCGAGGGTGAATCAGCATTTTGACCTGGATTTCAATTTGCCGATTCTGTACTTCACTCAAGTGATGGGGCTGGCCTTCGGATTGAAAGAAAAGGCGCTGGGGTTCGGCAAAGAGATCGTGAGCGCGGAGAGGGCGTTGAAGAAGATCGGCACAGCGCCGACGGCGGAGGTCGTGACCCGCAAGAAGAAGGACGACAAGGCCTTGCCGATGCCG
>CAYYCF010000138.1:5212-6552 GCA_964470235.1 uncultured Anaerolineales bacterium
GGCGTTTACGTGTGTCATTGCGGCAGTAACATCGCCGGAATTGTGGACGTGGAGCAGGTTGCCCAGTGGGCGGCGGGGCGTCTGAAGCATCGCGGCGTGGTCATCGCGCGCGATTACAAATTCATGTGCTCCAGCCTGGGTCAAGAATTGATCGAGAAGGACATCAAGGAACTTGGCCTGACCCGCGTGGTGGTGGCCGCTTGCTCGCCGCACTTGCACGAGCAGACTTTCCGCAAAGCGTGCGCTCGCGCCGGGTTGAACCCTTACCTGTGTGAACTGGTTTCGATCCGCGAACAAGTGTCGTGGGTGCACACCGACAAGGCGGCCGCCACCGACAAGGCAAAGGCGGTCACGTCCGGCGGGGTGGAGCGCGTTCTGCACCACGAGCCGCTGCAACCACTGCGGGTGCCGATCAATCCATCCACGTTGGTCGTGGGCGGCGGCATCGCCGGTATTCAGGCCGCGCTGGAGATCGCCGACGGCGGGTATCGCGTTTACTTGGTTGAACGCGAACCGTCTATCGGCGGGCACATGGCGCAGTTCGACAAAACTTTCCCCACGCTCGACTGCGCCGCCTGTATTCTGACTCCGAAGATGGTGTCGGTAGGCATGCATCCGAACATTACGATGATGACCTGGAGCGAAGTGGAGAAAGTGGAGGGGTATGTCGGCAACTTCACGGTGACGGTGCGCCAGAAGGCGCGTTGCGTGAAGACCGATTTGTGCACCGGATGCGGCGTGTGCGAGGAGAAATGCCCCAAGAAAGTGGTGGACGATGTTTTCGAGGCCGGGTTGGGCTATCGCAAAGCGATCTACACGCCCTTCGCGCAAGCCGTGCCGAAGTATCCGGTGATTGACCGCGAGAACTGCACCTACTTCCTGAAGGGCACCTGCAAAGCGTGCGAGAAGTTCTGCCCGACCGGAGCGATTGATTTCAACCAGCAGGACGAACGGGTCACGCTGCAAGTGGGCAACATTATTTTGGCTACGGGCTACGATTTGTTCGACGCGCGGCGCATTCCGCAGTACGGCTACGGACGGTTGGCGAACGTGTTCACCAGTTTGGAGTTCGAGCGATTGTGCAACGCCGCCGGGCCGACCAACGGCAGCGTGGTTCTGCGGGACGGCGTCACCACGCCCAAGACCGTGGGCATCATCCACTGCGTGGGCAGCCGTGACAAGAATTTCAACAATTACTGCTCGGCCATCTGTTGCATGCAGAGCCTAAAGTTTGCGCATCTGGTCAAAGAGCGCACCGGCGCGGAAGTGTACGAGTTTTACATTGACATGCGCACGGCGGCCAAATCCTACGACGAGTTTTATCAGCGCGTGCTGGACGA
>CAYYCF010000139.1:0-2780 GCA_964470235.1 uncultured Anaerolineales bacterium
GTGTCCATGATGTTGATCTTGATCCCGTTGTACACGACGGCGGTGTTCTTGGCGAGGATAGTCATGCCGCGCTCGCGCTCCAGATCATTGGAATCCATCACGCGCTCGGCGACCTGCTGGTTGTTGCGGAAGGTGTGAGCCTGTTTGAGGAGGCCGTCCACCAGAGTCGTTTTGCCATGATCGACGTGGGCGATGATGGCGATGTTGCGGATGTTGGTGCGTACTTTAAGCATGGGTTCCATAGCCTCTAAACACAAAACCTCGGCCAACTTGCGGGCCGAGGTTGAGTCAACCTGACCGCATAATACCACGAAGCGCATGAAGCGTAAAGTTTCGGTTGGCAGACGCAATGTGGCAAGTTTATTGCAACGCAGGCCGTGATCCTTTTCATAGCAGGGTGCGGCAAAAAGCGGTGTTGTGGCCGCAGTAATTTTGGAGGTTGGTATGGTTATCTCGATGTTTCTGGCTCATCTCGTCGGTGACTACATTTTGCAGTGGGATGCCCTCGCGCTGTGGAAGAGCCGCGCGTTGAAAGGCGTATTGCTTCATGGGACGATTGTACTGCTGGTGACGTGGGCTTTCATCCTGCCGTTTGATCCGGCCTGGTGGCCGTGGGCGTTGTTCATCGGTTTGACTCACACCGCCGTTGACGCCGCCTGGCTGCTCACCCGTCATCTGCCGGAGCGCGCGCGGATGTCGCCGCTCTCCAGGTTCGTGATCGATCAGATGTTGCACGTGACCATTATCGTCGTCGCGTTGACGTCTTCCGGTTATCTGCCGATGCCCGAATTGCCGACGGTGATGCTTTCCGAAGCGCACAATTATCGCTGGCTCGTCTTTTTGATGGGCTACGTCATTATCGCGATGCCGGCCTGGATCGTCATCGAATTCGCGGTGTACGGTCTGGTGCGCGGCTCTGCGCCCGACTTCTCGCCTTCGGCCAACAAATACGTAGGCATTTTGGAGCGCGGGCTGATCACAACGCTCGTTCTGTTGGGGCAGTTCGGTTTGGTGCCGTTGGTGGCTCTGCCGCGCCTGGTGTTGGAAGGGCCGCAGGTGATCGGCAGCCGGCGCATCACGCCTTACGTGGCGGAGCTGCTGGCGAGCATTTCGCTGGCGGTGGCGATTGGGGTGGGGTTGAGACTGTTATGATCGCCGGCCCATTGAACGCACAGGTCATTGCCGGATGGCGAACCGTCGCGTACAATTCGACTGCTTCGTGGGCGTTCACCGCCGCCAGCCGACACCCCATGACTCTCCTAGATTTCTTCAAGCAAGTGCCGCTCTTCGCCGGGCTTCCCGATTCTGAATTGGAAGTGCTGGTGAAGGATTTTGTTATGCGCCACTTCGAGCAGGGCGAGGCGATCTTTCATCAAGGCGACCCCGGCCATTCGTTGTATTTGATCGAGTCCGGCCAGGTGCGTATTTTTGTGTCGGGCGATACGGGGCAAGAGACGTCGGTGGTTTTTTACGGGGCGGAGGACATTTTCGGAGAGTTAGCCGTGATCGATGGGTTGCCGCGCTCGGCCAGCGCGGTGGCCATGCGCGATACGGTGGTGCATCTGCTCAGCCGCGAGCGTTTTGCCGAAGCGATGCGCCGCACTCCCCAACTGGCGTTGAATTTCATGAAGGCGCTCAGTGTGCGCGTGCGGCTCAGCACCGAACAAGTGGAGAGTTTGGCTACGCTGAATATTCCGATGCGATTGGCGCGCAAATTGCTGCAGTTGGCAAAGACGGACGGACACGCGGAAGCAGACGGCGTGCGGATCGAGGCGACGCTGACGCAAACCGATCTGGCCAGTCTGGTGGGCGCGACGCGCGAAAGCGTGAACAAAGCCATGGGTCACTTCCGACAGCAGGGATGGATTAGCGTGAAGGACGGGAGCATTGTGATCGTGGACCCTGATGCTCTGCGGGGTTTATGTTCTTGAGCCATTTTTTGACAACGGATAAAACGGATGTAAACTGATGTCCTAATATCCGTTAAAATCCGCTCCATCCGTTGTCAAATTTCTTCACTGACAGTAATCCATCACAGCCCGCATCAGTATTTCCGCCGTATCTTTCACCGATTTCAACTCAACCCACTCTTCCTTCGCGTGCGCGCCGGCGCCGGTCGGCCCCAACACCACCGTCTCGACACCGGCGGCGGCGAGCAGGGCGGCGTCCATCCAAAACGGCCGGCCCACTCGCGGCGGGGCTTTCCCCAACACACGTACTGCGGCTTTCTCCAGCGCCTTCACAATCGCGGCCTCGCTTGAAACTTCAAACGGATTTCTCACCAGCGTAGATTTGACTGTAGCTTTGAACGTGGTGTCGGCGGCGGACAGGCGGTCAATGATCGCTTGCAGTTCGCCGATCACTTGCGCTTCCGTTTCGCCGGGGATGGTGCGGCGTTCGATTTGCAATTTGCAGGCTGCGGCGTACGTGCTCAACCCGGCGCCGCCGTGGAGGGTGGCGGCGTGGAGCGACGGCGGCCCGACGATGGGGTGGGGCGCGCGGGCGCGCAGTTCGCGTTCGAGTTTGTCGAGTCCCGCCAGAAAGCGCCTCATGCGCATGTTGGCATCGATGCCTTCGTCGAAGCGGCTGCCGTGCGCAGCGCGGCCGGTTGTTTCCACTTCCAGCCACACGAAGCCTTTGTGCGCGAGACACAACTCCATTTCCGTCGGCTCGGTGACAACCGCGGCGTCGACTGTGTGATGCTTGATCACGTCCGCCGTGCCGATGCTGGCGAATTCCTCGTCGGCCACGGCGGCGATGAGCAGATCGCCGCGCAGTGA
>CAYYCF010000139.1:2880-6480 GCA_964470235.1 uncultured Anaerolineales bacterium
GGGCCGAGGGACATGCCGAGCATGGCGTGGCCGGTGGCGATGATCAGATTGTCGAAGCTCTGGGTTCTGCCAATGATGGGCAGACCATCGGGTGTACAGGGCCGCAACCCTCGCCAAATTTCCACCGTTTCCAAATCTTCCATGCCGACCAAATAGGTTCGCGCGGCGCGCATGATGGCGTTCACGCGGCGGCGATTGATCGAAAAGTCGAGCCCGGCCAGTTCCAGCGTTCCGGCAAAGCGCAGAGTGGGCCCGTGCTCCGAGATCATCGGCGTGGCGATGACGCGCGACTCGCTCAACGATAACGGAATGGCCGGGGCAGTGGCGGGCCGTTTAACGGTGACGCTGTAGCCTTTGGCCGGTTGGATCGGAATGTGAAGTTTGAGATCACGCACAACGGTCGGCGACCAGGACCCGGCGGCCAGGATCACTTGATCAAAAAGAAAATCGCCGCGAGTCGTTTTCACCTGGGTCACGCGCGTGCCGGACGTTTCAAAGCCCAACACTTCCGTTTGGGTGTGAATGGCAACGCCTTTGCTTTCGGCCAGCCGCGCCAGGCTGCGCACGAAACGGTCGGGGGTGAAGTGCGCGTCGTCCGGCGTGTAGAGGCCGCCCAGCACTTCGAGGCGGGCGGCGGGTTCCATGGCGCGCACTTTATCGCCGCTCAACAGTTTTGCGTCCACGCCGTTGGCTCGCAGTAATTTTTCTTCGGCCAGACCGTCGTTCAGGCCGTGGGGCGTGATGAAGAGGGAGAGCAGGCCGTCCTGTTTGTATCCGCAATCGAGATCGAGCGCGGCGAGTTGATCGTGCAGGGCGCTGCTGGCGCGTCCCATCTCGCGAATGGTCGGGATGGCTTTTTGCATTTGGCGCGCGTTGGCCGCCGCGCTAAACTTAAAAATCCACGCGATGAGATCGAGATCGAGCCGCGGCTTGATGTAAAACGGACTTTCGGGATCGAGCATCCATTTGAGTCCGTTGGTGAACGCGCCGGGCGTGGGAAGCGGCGTGATGTGGCTGGGGACGATCAGCCCGGCGTTGCCGTACGAACTGCCTGCGGCGATCTCGCCCTGCTCGACGAGCGTGATGCGCGCGCCGCGCTCGGCAAGAAAAAGTGCGGCGCATACGCCGATGACGCCGCCGCCGATGATGAGGGAATCTGCTCTGGTTGCCATGTTCAGCGGGGATGTGCCACTCTATTAAATTGGGTTGACAAAAACGTCTAAACTTACTATAGTCTTAGGCGACGAGGTGCCCCGGACTGCACGGGGATCAATAGCATGGTTGAAATGCCGTGCGCCTGTTGGATAATACCCTCGAGAACCTACAGCCGCCAAAGCTGTGGGTTCGTTTTTTTAACTGCCCGGCTTGCTTCAAGGTATTCGAACATGACGGATCTTCGCTCGAAGATGACTGAAAGCTTCCTGCAATTCGGCGTTGCGGACACTTCGTTCCCTTTCATTTGTGGCGAAGTCAATTATGTAACTTACGAAGTCTGCGAGTTGTAATCCTGCATAGAATGCCGAAAAACCGAACCACGGGAGTTCAATAAATCTAGGGCGTTCAGGTCTTGACACAACCCATTCTCGATATGCGTCAACCAAACGCCGATCTTGAACGCTGGAGTGCATATTCGAGCGCATATCTACGAGCAAAATGCCTGTTTCGTTGGATCGAACTAAAAACTCGTCAAGTTCTTCCAGGAGTTTCCAAAACGCAACTCGATACAGATCTGAATCGGTTGCTATATGTTCCGGCAAACGCCTCTTGTCTACTCCGACAGCGAATATCTGACAAGGCAGTTCGGTCAACGTTTCTGCCAATTCTTGAAAAGCGGCGGCGCGCTCCTCCCATGGGCGCCCTTTGAAGATGCTTTCCCCGCGACGCAGATCGCGCCCCTTTATCTCCCAATCTTCAGGCTTTGCCCAACTGACCAAATGTCGTTTGAGCAATACAATCTCACTGTCAATTCGCGGCCAGTCCTGTGCCGCTACCCCAATGCCAGCCAACACAAAGTAGTGTGATTGTTTGTCTCCCAAGCCTGTGCCGCTTTCGTCAATGTAAAAAAGAATCATTCTCACGTCCTTAAGAAGAGTCAGAGCGCCAGTCTTTCACGACCTTGCCGTCCTTCATTACCACCACAATATTCTCCAATTTCTCCAGCGTTCGAATATCGGCCAACGGATTCGCCTTCATGATCACGATGTCCGCCAGCTTGCCCGCCTCAACCGTGCCAACGCGGTCTTGCCAGCCCAAACACTCGGCGGCAGTTTTGGTGGTGGCGACGATGGCCTGCATCGGCGTCATGCCGATATTGCACATCAACCCCAGTTCGCGCAGGTTCGTGCCGTGCGGCATCACGCCCGCGTCCGTGCCCATGGCGATCTTCACCCCGGCCTTGTGTGCCCGCGCGATGCTGTCGCTGTGTATCTCGATGGTCTCTTTTGCCTTGCGAATGCCGTACTCCGGCATGCCGCCTTTCTCGCCAATTTCCAGCACGGCCAGCGGCGCGAGGAGAGTCGGCACCAAGAACGTGCTTTGCTCGAGCATCAATTCGATGGCTTCGTCGTCGAGGTAGATGCCGTGCTCGATGGAGTAGATTCCGGCCCGGATGGCATTCTTGACTCCCTCCGCGCCCTGCGCGTGCGCCATCACTTTGACTCCGCGGCGGTAGGCCGCCTCCTGCACCATAACCTTCAACTCTTCTTCGGAGAATTGTGTGAACTCGGGATGATCGCGCGGCGACAGCACGCCGCCGGTGGCGTGGACTTTGAGCACTTCCGCTCCGGCGCGCAAGACTTCGCGCACTTTCTTCCGCACTTCCTCCACGCCATTGCACCGGCCATCGGGACTGCCGGGATAGGAGACAAAAAGATTGAATTCGTTGCCCGAGAGCATCCAGCCGTCGCCGTGCCCGCCGGTGATGGTGAGGGGGACGACGCTGATCTGCATGCGCGGGCCAAGCACCACGCCGGTATCAATCGCCTGTTTGACTCCGGCGTCCGCGCCGCCCGCATCGCGCACGCTCGTAATCCCGGCTTCGATTGTGCGGCGCATGTATTGCGCGGAGTTATAAAACTTGAGCGAGAACGGCGCGACCATGTCGCGCATGAGGTTCACGCCTTCGAGCATAATATGAACGTGCGTGTCAATGAATCCGGGAAGGATGAAACCACCTTTGGCGTCAAGCTCGACCGTCTTAGCGTCCGGCAGTGCAATATCCTTCGCCGCGCCCACGGCTTTGATGCGGTTGTCTTCCACCAGAACGGCGGCATTGGGAACTGGCGCGCCGCCGTTGCCGTCCACAAGTGTTCCGTTACGAATGAAGGTGTAGGGCATAGTCGCACCTCTCGTTAGGGCATATCGCCTATCGCAAATCGCGTATCACCTACAACTTACGAGCGATATGCCATACGCGATAAGCGATTTGCTATCCGCGCTTCACTTCTTCCGGCATTTCGTACCACAAGGCGCGCTCGCCCACGGCGGCGCGGGCTTTCCATTTGAGTCCCTTGGGGGAGTCGTCGAGCGCGGCGCGCAGCACGTTCAGCCGTTCGACGACGGTCAGTTTCATTTCGGCTTCGAGGTCGTACGCGTCGCAGA